>CAMPCZ010000007.1 GCA_946648015.1 uncultured Clostridia bacterium | reverse complement strand
CCCGCCTCAAGCGCATTGTAATGACGGACAAAGGCAAAGCGTTGCACGCCGGTACCGTGGAGGCTTTTGATCGCATATCGCGCCGCGCTACCGAGGGCATTGCCGAGGCCGATTTGGACACGTTTTATGCCGTACTCAACACAATTCAGCGCAACTTGGGTTGCGCTTGCATAGACGAAAACTGACAGGAGGACCTTATGGTAATCAAGACGTTGGCCAAAAGCATACGCAACTATAAGCGCGACAGCATACTCACGCCCGTACTGGTGGCGATAGAAGTGTTGCTCGAGTGCTTGTTGCCTTTTGCCATGGCAGAAATGATAGACTACATCAACCCGCCGCAAACGCAGGTAACGCGGCTATTCTCCTTCTTTCCCCATCTGGTGCAAGGCTCCGTCAACGGAGAGGCCATGACCATAGAGGGCGTGCTGTGCTACGCCGCCGTGCTGGTGGCTATGGCCATAGCGAGCCTGTTGTGCGGCATGGGCTCGGGCTGGTTTTGCGCCAATGCGGCGGAGGGCTTTGCCAAAAACTTGCGCTCCGACCTATTCGGCGCGGTGCAACGCTTTTCCTTTGCCAACATCGACCGCTTTTCGACCAGCTCGCTGGTGACGCGTATGACTACCGACGTCACCAACATCGAAATGGCCTATATGATGATCATTCGCATGGCCATTCGGTGCCCCCTGATGCTGGTCATATCCATGACGATGGCATTCATCACTTCGGCCAGGGTGGCGTGGGTATTTGCGGTGGTAGTGCCCATCTTGGCCGTGGGCGCCTACTTCCTACTGACCAGAGTGCACCGCTTGTTTCAGCGCGTATTCAAAAAGTACGACAGGCTCAACCGAACCGTACAAGAGAACGTGCACGGCGCACGCGTTGTCAAAGCCTACGTGCGCGAGGACTTCGAGACGCAAAAGTTTACGGAAGCGTCCGACGATATTTGCCGCGACTTTACCAAAGCCGAGCGCATCATAGCCCTCAACGGGCCCGTGATGATGGCGGCTATCTACGTTTGTATGCTGCTCATTGCCCTCGTCGGCGCCACCGTGGTGGTAAAAACCAACGCGGGCGTCATCACCTCGGGCACGCTGACCACGGGCGGCTTGATGAGCATGATCAACTACGTTATGCAGATCCTGATGAGTTTCATCATGATAGGTATGTGCGTAATGATCATCGCCATGTCCACCGCCAGCGCCGACCGCGTGGTGGAGGTGCTCAACGAGGAGCCCACCATTCATTCGCCCGAGGACGCCAAGACTGAGGTGGCCGACGGTTCCATCGACTTCGAGAACGTCAGTTTCCGCTATTCGCAAGAGGCCGCCAAAAATGCCCTGAGCGACGTCAACTTGCACATACCGTCGGGCGCGGTAGTGGGCGTACTCGGCTCTACGGGCAGTGCCAAAAGCACGCTGGTACAACTGATACCCCGCCTGTACGACGTGAGCGAAGGCGCGGTAAAGGTGGGCGGCGTGGACGTGCGCCGCTACGACCTTGCCACATTGCGCAACAAGGTGGCTATGGTGTTGCAAAAGAACGTGCTCTTTTCGGGCACCATCGCAGACAATTTGCGCTGGGGCAATCCCGACGCCGACGACCGGCAGTTGAAAGAGGCCTGCCGTTTGGCGCAAGCGGACGGTTTCGTAGAGAGTTTTCCCGAAGGGTACGCCACCCGCATATCGCAGGGCGGCACCAACGTATCGGGCGGGCAGCGTCAGCGCCTTTGCATAGCGCGCGCTTTGCTCAAAGACCCCAAGATCCTCATTCTGGACGACTCCACCTCGGCGGTGGACACCAAGACGGATAGTCTTATCCGCCAAGGATTCCGCGACTACATACCCGACGTGACCAAGATCATCATCGCCCAACGCGTGGCCAGTGTGCAAGACGCCGACATGATAGTGGTGATGGACAACGGCCGCGTGGACGCGGTGGGCACGCACGACGAGCTGTTGGCGGGCAACGCCATCTATCGAGAGGTCTACTATTCGCAAAACGGCGGCGAAAGCGCCTCGAAAGAGGACGTAACGGGAGGTGATGACAATGCGTAAGGCAAAGCAAGGCGTATTTCACAAAGGCGCCCTCAAGCGCTTGTTGTCCTTTATGTTTGCACGCTACAAAGGCAAACTCATACTGGCTTTCGTGTGCATATTGGTGCAAGCCGTCATAGCGGCCGGCGCCATAGGCATTATGATGCAACGCGTCATCTATGCCATAGAAGGCCTGACGGACGTATCGCAGTTGGGCTCGGTATACACCCTGTGCGGCGTGATGGCGGCCATTTTCGTGGTGGGCATATTGGCGGCTTTCGGGCGCGAACAGTTGATGGCCATCATCACCCAAGGCTTGCTCAACGACTTGCGCAAGAGTTTGTTCGCCAAGATGCAACACTTGCCCATACGCTACTTTGACCAACACCAATCGGGCGATATCATGAGTATGTACACCAACGACATCGACGCCATACGCCAAATGATATCGCAAAGTTTGCCTATGACCATCAACGCTATGGTCACCTTGGTCACCGTCGTGGTGGTGATGGCAATGTACAGCGTGTATATGTTGCTAATCGTGCTGGGCGTGGCCGTCGTTATGTTTTTGGTGGCTTCCAAATTGGGCATGGGCGCGGCCAAATACTTCCGCGAACAGCAGATAGCCATGGGCCGTTTGGACGGCTACATCGAGGAGATCATGAACGGCCAAAAAGTGGTGCAAGTGTTTACGCACGAAGAGGAGGCCAAGGCGGACTTTGCCACCGTCAACGATAATTGGTTCCACAATGCGCGGGCGGCGCACCGCTACGCCAACACCCTCATGCCCATCATGGGCAATATGGGCAACTTGTTGTACGTCATTTTGGCCATATCGGGCGCGGCGTTTGTGCTGGCGGGCGACAAATTTCACAACGTGTCGCTGGCAGGCTACGCGTTGGACGTGAGCGTCATAGCCGTATTTTTGCAACAATGCCGCTCGTTCTCGCAAACCATCGGCAACGTGTCGCAACAACTCAACTCCATTGCCATGGGCATGGCGGGCGCAGGCCGCGTGTTTGCCCTGATGGACGAAAAGGACGAGGAGGACGAGGGATACGTCACCTTGGTCAACGCGCGCTACGACGACGAGGGCAATTTGGTCCCCGCCGAGGAGCGCACCGGCATCTGGGCATGGCGCCACCCCCACAAGGCGGAGGGCACCGTTACCTACCAACTGCTCAAGGGCGACATAGAGATGCACGACGTGGACTTTGGCTACGTACCCGAAAAAATAGTGTTGCAAGACGTTAGCCTGCACGCGCACCCCGGCGAAAAATACGCCTTTGTGGGCGCTACGGGCGCGGGCAAAACCACCATCACCAACCTCATCAACCGTTTCTACGACATAGCGGACGGCAAGATACGCTACGACGGCATCAACATCAACAAAATCAAAAAAGGCGATTTGCGGCGCTCTTTGGGCATCGTATTGCAGGATACCAACCTATTTACGGGCACCGTAATGGACAACATTCGCTACGGTAGGCTGGACGCCACGGACGAGGAGGTGTACGCCGCCGCCAAATTGGCCAACGCGCACGACTTTATCACCCGCCTGCCCCAAGGCTACGATACTATGCTCGAAGCGGACGGCGCCAACCTCAGCCAAGGGCAACGCCAGTTGCTGTCCATTGCCCGCGCGGCCGTGGCAGACGCCCCCGTCATGATCATGGACGAGGCCACATCCAGCATAGACACCCGCACCGAGTTGTTGGTGCAACGCGGCACCGACCAACTGATGCAAGGGCGCACCGTGTTTATCATTGCGCACCGCCTATCCACCGTGCAAAACGCCGACACCATCATGGTGCTGGACCACGGCCGAGTGATAGAGCGCGGCTCGCACGCCGAACTGCTGGCGCAAAAAGGCACCTACTACCAACTGTACACGGGTGCTTTTGAGTTGGAGTAAGGTGAAAATCGGGTGAAATTCGGCAATTTAAGGTTGCATTTAGGTTGTTCGGCTATTATATAATCGTCGCGGGGTATGACCGCGATAATACTGCAAACAATAAAGGAGATAAGATATGAAAAGAGTTTGGATTACAACCATTTGCGTGGTATTGATAGTCGCACTCGCGGGCTTGACGACGGCTTGTACGGTCGGCAGCAACGGCTTGTCTGCCTATGATATCGCCGTCAAAAACGGCTTTGTGGGTACCGAGGCCGAGTGGCTGGCTTCGCTAAGCGAGGGCGAGTCCGCCTATGATATCGCCGTCAAAAACGGATTTGTGGGCACCGAGGCCGAGTGGCTGGCTTCGCTCAAAGGTACCGACGGCGAGGACGGCGAGGACGCCACCTTTACCATAGACGACGTGTACGAGGCCTACAAACGCCAATATCTGCAAGATACCGGCGAAGAATACACAGGCACGTTCGGTGATTTTTTGCATATATACTTTGAGGACACCTACAGATTGGTATCCACCGAAGCAATGGCAGCCGAAGCCGTGCTCAGTTGCGTCAGCGTGTACTCCTACTACGACCAAGTGGGCTACACGGGCAACATTTGGCAAGGCTATCACGAGACGACCCAGCGCGTGCGTTCGGGCGGCGCGGGCGTCATCTATCGGTTGGACAAAGAGAGCGGCAGCGCCTACATCATCACCAACTACCACGTCATATACAACGCTTCGGCCAAGTCGCAAATCAGCGACGATATAGAGGTATTGTTGTACGGATACGAAAGCTATTCGTCCGTGGACAGCAACGGTTATCCCGATTATCAATACGCCATTCCGGCCAAATACGTGGGCGGCTCCATGAAACTGGACATTGCGGTGCTGTACGTCGAAAATAGCGATATTCTCAAAAACAGCAACGCCCGCGCGGCCACCATCGGCGACAGCACATTGGTGGCGGTAGGCCAAGACGCGGTGGCCATCGGCAACCCCGAGGCCAGCGGCATTTCGGTAACGAGCGGCATCATATCGGTAGACAGCGAGTATATCACCATGACAGCCGCGGACGACGCCACCATGGTGACCTTCCGCGTGATCCGCATCGACACCGCCATCAACGGCGGCAACTCGGGCGGCGGCCTATTCAATGCCTATGGCGAATTGGTGGGCATCGTCAACGCCAAGGTCAACAGCAGTTCGGTAGACAATATCGCCTACGCCATACCCGTCAACATAGCCGTGTACACAGCCGAGGGCATCATCGAGCGATTCGAGGCGGCGGGCAAAGTGGGGCAATATGCGGCCACCAAATTCTTGGTGGGCATAACGGTATCGGCCGCAGAGAGTTATTCGTACTACGACCCCGAATACCAGCGCGCCCATATCGTGCAAAAAGTGGTGGTAGCCGCCGAGCCTGCCGAAACGGCCGCGGCCTATGGGTTGCTGCACGAGGGCGACGTCATCAAAACGGTAACGCTACGCGGCGTTACCTACGAGGCGACTCGCACCTTCGTGGTGGTGGATCTTATGCTCCGAGCAAGAGCGGGCGATACCGTCACGTTCACCTACGAGCGCGACGGCGTGGAGGGCACGGCGGATATCGTGGTCACCACCCCCGTGGAAATAGACAAGATATAGGCCGACATGGCCAAAAGGGGTTGCCGCGGCAATCCCTTTTTGTTTGCCGCCGCCCACGGCAAAAAATGTATTTGCAAATATGCAAATGTATGATATAATAGAAGCAAGCGTGCAAGCACGAAGTATTTGCACAACGCTTGCGCCGCCTTGCGACAGAACGCGGGAGCGTAGCGACGTCTACTGCCAAGTAGGTACGGCCGACAGGCCGGCGTTCGTATGGTCGTATAATAGTAGCAAGCGTGCAAGCACGAAGTATTTGCACGACGGCAGCGCCGCCTTGCGACAGAACGCAGTTGCGACAGCAACATCTACACAAGGTGTGGACACGCCAGACAGGCGGGCTCGTGGGGTCGAACAACAAACGATCAAGGCACAATTATGAAAAAACTGACCATTGTTTTGCTATGTATCATACTATTGACGGGGGCGGCGGCTTGCTCTACGCCCACGGAGTCGCAGGTGGTAACGCCCGCGGCCGAATATGCTACTATCCACTTTGAAGTATACAGCGAGTTGTACGAGTTCGAGGCGCCCCAAGACATGGTGGTGGAGGTGGGCACTACGCCCACGTTGCCCTTCCCCGAGGATGCGGTACCTATGGACGAGCACGACGACTTGGCCTGGTTTGCCGACCAAGACCTGATGGTGCCATACGACACCACCCGCCCCGTTACCGCCGACCTCACGCTGTATCTGTACGAAGTGGGCAAAACGTACGCCGTCAGCTACCAAGGTTTCGAGGGCTGGACGGTAGAGGGCGACTACGTGTACAGTTACCAATACGACGGCGAGAGCAAACCCCTGCCCACGGCCACCCGCGACGGCTACAGCAAGGGCTTGTATTGCCCCGAACTGAACAATCACTACGTCAAGGTGCCCACCTCGGCGGGCAAAGACCTCACCTTTATGCCGCCCAAGGCCATCGTATACGCCATAGTATACAACTCGGGCATCGAAGGCGTAAGCATTGCCGAAATAGACAATCCCAATCCCACCCAATACAGCGAAGTAGGCGGCGTATTGACGCTGTTGCCCGCCACCTATGGCGACAATACCTCGGTACGCTGGGTGGTGCGCTTGCGCAACGCGGCCAAGACCTTTGTGGTAGATGGCGAAGAGGTCACCCTACGGGACAACACCGCCGTTACCTACCTCACCTACGAGATGATCCGCTGGGGCGGCTTTGTATTAGAGGCGCAATGGAACTGAGAACCAACGCGGCATTGGCCGCTTCGCTCAAAAACACACAGGCGTGGCGCGCCTACGACCGCGAGATGGCCGTGGCAGCCTCGCACGCCTATTTGCTGCTGAGCGAAGACGAGGTGGCGAGCGAGCAAACCTTGCTGATGATGGCGGCCAGAGCCTATTGCCCCACGGTGTGCTTGCAATGCGCCGAATGTCGCAAAGTGTTGGACCACAACAAGCCCGACGTGGCCGAGCCGAACCCCACCGGCGAAGCGCTATCGGTAGAGGTGGCGGAGGGCGTGGTAGAAGACGCCGCGATGGGCTCTTTCGAGGGTGGCAAAAAGATCTATATCTTTCGCAATATGCACCGGCAAAGCGAGCGCGTGCAAAACCTGTTGCTCAAGACGTTGGAAGAACCCAACGAAAACGTAATGTTTTTGTTGTCGGCGACCTCGACCAAAGGCATCTTGCCCACCGTATTGAGCCGCGTCAAGACGTTGCCGCTACCCCCTTTCGGCGAGCAAGAAATAGTGGCCATATTGCAGCAAGAAGGCGTGGCGACGCCCGAGGTGTTTGCCAAAGCGGGGCAAGGCAATTTGGCACTGACGCTGGCGCTCAGCGGGGACGAAAGCTATTTTGCGCTGGTAGACGAAGCGGTAGACCTTTTGGCCACGCTCCATTCGTCCACGGCCATACCCCAATGGCTCTACCGCCCCATTTTCGCCAAGGAAAGCATTGACAAAACCTTGGACGTGATGGAGATAGCGCTCAAAGATATTATGTACGTCAAAAGCGGCATACCCCAAACAGTGGTGTACCGCAACAAACTGTCGGTGTACCGCGAGGCGGCGGCCCTATATCCGGCGCGCAGTCTGCCGATGCTACTCGATTTAATCAATGAAGCCAAGCTAAAGGTGGCGTCGCACTGCACGGCGGTCAACGTGGCCGACAGCCTGCTTCTTGCAATGTTGGAGGTTAAAAGTCTATGCAAACGATCGTAGGAGTCAAGTACCCTACCGCCAAAAAAGTATATTATTTCGACCCGAACGGCATACAATTCCGCGTGGGCGACAACGTCATTGTAGAGACGGCTCGCGGGCTGGAATACGGCCAAATCGTCATAGCCAACCGCGAAGTGGCGGACAACGAAGTCAAACACGAGCTCAAGCCCGTGTTGCGCTTGGCCAACGCCAAGGACGAAGCGCAGGCGGTGCGCTTGGCGGGTATGCGCGAGGACGCTTTGAAGATCGCCGCCCAAAAGGCCGAAAAGCACAAGCTCAAACTCAAATTCGTGGATTGCGTGTATACCTTCGACGGCAAAAAGGTGTTGCTCTATTTCACGGCCGAAGGGCGCGTGGATTTTCGCGAATTGGTCAAAGACCTCGCCTCCAGCCTGCACGCCCGCATCGAATTGTGCCAACTGCACGAGCGCGACGATATCAAAATGCGCGGCGCTTTGGCTCCGTGCGGTCGCCCTTGCTGCTGCCACCAATTCCTCAGCGATTTCGAGAAAGTGACCATCAAGATGGCCAAAGTGCAGGGGCTGTCCCTCTCCCCCACCAAGATCAGCGGTATGTGCGGCAAATTGATGTGCTGCCTCAAATACGAGAGCGACTACTATATGGAAGTGGCCAAACAAATGCCCAAGGTCAAAAGCCACGTGGTCACGCCCGACGGCGAGGGCGTCGTGGATAGTTTGGATATGTTGCGCAAAGAGGTATTGGTGCGCATAGCGCACGACGACTCGGTGGAATACAAGCGGTTTCCCCTCAACGAGTTGAAGGGCTACGAGAGCGTGGACGTAGACGACGGCGAGGACGACACCGACGTTTTGCCCGACGAGGAATAGCCAAAACCAACAAATTGCAAAAATCGTTTGCAACTTGTTTATGGGCGTGCTATAATGATAGTACAAAACCAAAACAAAATACAAAAAGGAGATCGAATTATGGCAAGAGTTATTAGTGACGCGTGCATCAGCTGTGGTAGTTGCGCTGCCAACTGCCCCGTGGAAGCTATCAGCGAGGGCGAAGGCAAATACGAAATCAACCGCGACGAGTGCATCGATTGCGGCGCGTGCGAAGCGGGTTGCCCCGTGGAAGCTATCAGCGAAGAATAAGAACACGACCCAAAAAGGTACGGCTTTGCTCTGCAAGGCCGTATTTTTTTATACAGCTGGCTCACTTTTGCCCACCCCGCGGCATACGCTATGCTATGGTAGCATTGGTATTGGCAGGCGGCTTGGGCAAACGCTTTGCAGGCGGCCGCAAACAGTTGACGGCAATGGACGACTTGGGGCAGACGTTGGTAGACTACGCCCTATACGACGCCTATTTGGCAGGCGTAGAAGAGGCGGTGATCGTCGTCTCCCGCGAGGGGCGGCAAGCCTTTGACGAAGCGGTGGGGCGGCGACTATCGCGCCGATTGCGCTTGCGCTACGCCGAGCAAACCTCGCCGGTGGCATACGGCTTCGACCAGACGCACCCGCCCCTCGGCACCGGGCACGCCTTTTTGTGCGGCGTGGGACAGATAAAAACCCCCTTCGTAGTGCTCAATGCCGACGACTATTACGGCCGTGCGGCCATCGGGCAAGCCGTGGCGTGCGCCAAAGGCGGCGGCTACGGCGTGGTCAGCTATCCTGCCGGGCAAACGGTGAAACAAGAGCCGGTACACCGCGGCATTTGCCTGACGGAAGGTAGGCGCCTGACGGGGATCTGCGAGTGCGTGTTTGCCCGCGACGGCGCAGGCAAACTATACGCCGAGGACGCCACTTGCCGCAAATATTTGCCCGAGAACACGCCCGTCAATATGAACCTGTACGCAATGCAACCCGAGGTGCGTCCGGCCGCGGCGACGAGTTTTGCCGCTTTTTTGCAACGCGACAAAGAAAGCGAGTGTTATTTGGGGGATATCGTCACCGATTTTGTGGGGCGTACCCACCAAATCGTGCACCATATACGGGCCAAAAGTCGCTGGCTGGGCATTACCTACCGCGAGGACGTCGGCGCCGTGCGCCGCTATTTGGCCAAACTGCGCCAAAGCGGCGTATATCCTATGGACCTATGGCGATGACCTTTCCGTACGAACGCTTGTGGGCGACGGGGCACGGCAAAATGGCGCCTCTTTTGGAGCGGCTGACGCCTTGGCAACTGCTCAATGCACTCGGCGATATATTGCCCTTGCTGGGAAAGGCGTCGGGCGCACAATACCTGTCGGTCGCCCCCGACGTGTGGGTACATAAAAGCGTGTTCATACCGCCCGACGTCGTGTTGGTAGGGCCGTGCCTGATCGAGGCCGAGGCCGAGTTGCGGCCGGGCGCCTATTTGCGCGGCAACGTTTTTGTAGACACAGGCGCCGTGGTGGGGCATTGCAGCGAAGTCAAAAACTCGGTGCTGCTGCCCTATGCCGCGCTGCCTCACTTCAACTACGCGGGCGACAGCATTTTGGGCGCGCACGCGCATTTGGGTGCGGGCGCCGTTCTGTCCAATCTACGGCACGACCAAGCGAACGTTGCGGTATACGTCGACGGCGTTATGTATGCCACGGGACGGCGCAAGTTGGGCGCATTGGTCGGCGACTATGCCGAAGTGGGTTGCAACGCCGTGCTCAACCCGGGCACCGTGCTGGAGCGCGGCGCGACGGTACACCCCGCGCAGTCTGTCAAAGGATATATTCCAAAAGTTGGAAAAGCCGAGCGAAAATAAGCGCGTTCTTGTCAAAAAGAAAGGGAAAAGCGCGTTTTACTGTTGATTTTTTCGCGCGCATATTTTATGATATAGTAGTATGACTATCCACTATAAGCGTATAAGAGTTTGGCTGATAGCGGCGGCTACGGCGTTGCTTGCGTTGACGACGGGTTGCACCCCCGCCGCGCAGTCCTATTCGATATTCGGGCTGGGTTCCGTTATGCAGGTGGTGGACTACGCCTCTTCGGCTGCTCTTGGGCAATATACCCGCGATCTGGTGGCCGAGGTGCAAGCGGCGGCGGACGTTACGCAGGAAGACTCGGACATAGCGCGGTTCAACGCCGCAGCCGACGAGGTGCAGGTAGCCGTATCGCGGTTGACGTTCGATATGGTGCGCTACGCCCGCCGCGCCTACGACCTGAGCGAGGGACTATACGACCCCACGGCCTATTGGTCGGTGGATCTGTGGCGGTTTTTGCCCCGCAAAGAGGGCATTAGCCGCCCGTACGACCGCCCCCAAGCGGAAGACGGCGCATATCCTACGCCCGACCCAATATATATCGAAGCGTTTCGACGTTTGACCGATATGCGCAAGATAGAGGCGATAGAGCAAGACGGTCAATACTATTTGGTCAAGCACCAAACCGCTACCACGGTGGCGGGACAAGTCTACTATGCGGCCTTGGATCTGGGCGGCGTGGCCAAAGGGTACGTGATCGAGTGCGTCAAGCGGTTTGCCCGCGACAACGCCTTGACCAAAGGCTACGTCAGTTTCGGCTCCAGTAGCCTGCTGCTATTGGGCAACCGCAAGGGACAAGCCTGGGATCTGTCCCTCACCGACCCGCGCGACGAGGCCGCGACCTATTGTACGCTACACGCCAAAGACGTGGCCGTAGCCACCAGCGGCGACTATCAAAACTACTATACGTGGCAAGGCGCGCGCTATTGCCACCTGATAGACGTGCGCACGGGCTGCCCGATGCAAAGCGATTTGGTCACCGTGACGGTGATAGGCGGCGACGCCTGTCTGATAGACGCCTTGGCTACCGCCCTGACGGTAGGAGGGCTGGCGCGGCTCAAAGCCTTTGCCGAGAGCGACTACGCCCGCCAAAACGACTTGCACTTTGTGGCAGTCTATCGCGAAGGCGACCAATACAAGATTTACGCTACCCTCGAGGTAGACGCACATAGTAGCGGGCAACCGCAAATATAGACCAAGGAGACACAATGAAAGCGCGAAAAGGAAAGTTTTTTGCAAAGGGAATACACGTTCCCGACAACAAAGAGTGGTCCAAAGACGTGCCTATCGAGGTGATGGAGACGCCCGACATCGTTGCCATTTCGGTGCAACAGCACATTGGCAAACCCTCTATCCCCGTCGTCAACGCGGGGGACGAGGTGTATATGGGGCAACTCATCGCCAAAGAGGCGGGCTATATAGGCGCCAACGTATATAGCAGTGTTTCGGGCACGGTGATGGGCGTGGAAAAACGCAAAAACATCAACGGCACTCTTTCCGACTACATCGTCATTCAAAACGACCATCACTACCGCAAGGTGGACTTGGAGCCGCTTGCCGACCGCGAGAGCGCCACCATCAAAGCGCGCATACGCGAGGCGGGCATCGTAGGTATGGGCGGCGCAGGCTTCCCCACCGAGGTAAAGCTCAGCCCTCGCACGCCGGTGGACACGTTGGTGATCAACGCCGCCGAATGCGAGCCCTACCTTACCTGCGACTATCGCCTGATGATAGAGCGCACCGAGGAGGTGGCGGCGGGCATACGCCTATTGGCCAAAGCGCTTGCAGTAGACAAAGTGATGGTGGGCATTGAGGCAAACAAGCCCCAAGCCATAGCGCTGTTTGAAAAATACGACGATATGCAAGTGGTGGTGCTCAAAAAGGCCTACCCCATGGGCAGCGAAAAGCATCTGATCTTCAGTTGCACCGGGCGCAAAGTGCCCGTGGGCAAGTTGCCCGCCGACGCGGGGTGCGTGGTGCAAAACGTGGCCACGGCCTTTGCCGTGTACGAGGCGGTGGAGTGCAACAAGCCCCTGTACGAGCGCGTGCTGACGGTGTCGGGCAAAGGTTGCGTTCACCCCAAAAACTTGTTGGTAAAATTCGGCACCAACTTCAGTGCCCTGCGCGAAAATTGCGGCGCCAAGCCCGAGGCAGCCATGTTTGTGTCGGGTGGGCCGATGATGGGCCCCGCCATGGCCAGCACCGACGTGTACACCACCAAGACGGCGTCGGGCTTTTTGATGCTGTTGCCCGAGGAGATCGACGTATCCGAGCCCGAGCCCTGCATCAACTGCGGTGCTTGCGCCGACGTGTGCCCCATGAATTTGTTGCCGATGCAGATCGACTTCTACACCCAAGCGGGCGAGTACGATTTGGCCGCCAAATTCGGCGGCGTGGCCAACTGTATCAGTTGCGGCTGTTGCGCCTACGTCTGCCCCGCCAAGCGGGCCTTGACGCAGAGCATAACGCTGTGCAAACAAAAACTCAGCGAAAGGAGGTAGCGAAATGGACGCCATTCAAATCAGCGGCACGCCCCATATGCGCAAAAAGCGCACGACGAGGGGCATAATGATAGACGTGCTCATCGCCCTCGTTCCCGCCACGGCTGCGGGCTTGGTGTTCTTTGGCCTGCGCGCTTTGGTTACCATCGCCATATCGGTAGCGGCGTCGGTCGCCACCGAGTGGGTGTGGCTGTTGTGCAAACGCAAGTCTTTCAAGGAGATTTGGGCGCAATTCGACTTTTCCAGTTGCGTTACGGGTCTATTGCTTGCGCTCACGCTGCCCGCATTCGAGTACAAATATTTCTACATACCCTTGCTCAGCGCCGTATTTGCGGTGGGCGTTGCCAAAATGTTATTCGGCGGCACGGGCAAAAACATCGTCAACCCCGCCATCGCGGGCCGTGTGTTTGCCTTCATTTCCTTCCAAAGCAATATGGTATCGGGCTGGATGACCCCCCGATTCGCCGCCCTCGGCAACACGGTACAGACGTCGGCGACGCCCCTCACCTCGATGTTGGGCGAAGGCCTTGGCAAAATAGGCATAGGCAATCTGGATCTCTTTTTGGGCACCGGCGTTACGGGGTGCATCGGCGAAACGTGCAAAGTCGCCCTATTGGTCGGCTTTGCGTACCTGTTGGTGCGCCGCGTCGTCAAGTGGCAATGGCCCGTCATCTACGTGGCCGTAACGGGCTTGGTCAGTTGCGCCATGGGCAAAAGTATGGGGTATTTTTTGCCCTCTATCTTGTCGGGCGGCCTTTTGCTCGGCGCCATATTTATGGCCACCGACTACGTTACCAGTCCCAACAACAAGTGGGCGTGCTACCTCTACTACTTGGTATTGGGCGTCATCACCGCACTGCTACGGTTCGGCACCAAAATCGAAGTGGTCAGTTTTGCCATCTTGTTGATGAATTTGGTGGTGCCCCTCTTCAATATGTACGTCAGACCTCGCCCCTTCGGCGCAAAGCCCGTCGTGCAAGTTTGCAAGGATAAGTTGGACTCCATCAAGCAAAAAGCGCGCCAAAAGAAGGCGGCAAAGGAGGGCGAAGCGCAATGACGGTAAAAGCGTTTTTCAAAAGTAAAACTTTTGTGTGCATCGTGGTGCTACTGTGCATCGCGTTGGTCGCGGGCGCCCTGCTCAGCATTATGAACGACCTGTTGTTTGTGGACGACGCCGAGCGCGTGGCGCGCACCGTCAACAACATCTACGGCCAAGCAATGGACTATGAAATCGTGTACGACGAGCAAGCCGAGGGGCAGGTCATCTTTGCCCAAACCAACGACCAAGGGCAAGAAACGGGGCGCATCAACAACGCCTACCTGTTGGCGGACGGCAACTATTTGGTGAAGTCCACCGGATTGCAAGGCTACAAACAAGGCTCGGTATCGGTGTGGTGCGTGGCGCAATTCGCGAATGATCGCTTCGTTGCGCTGAGCGACGTATCGGTGGCCGACTACGACAAACAAACGCTGATGAGCAAATTTACCAAGAGCGTACTGGATGGGTTTGGCGGCAACCAACCCTACGACCTATCCAACCATCTGGTGAGTGGCGCCACCTACTCCACCAACGCGGTCAACAACGCGTTGAACGTGGCGCTCGCCTACGTCAAAACGCTCGAAGGGGGTGCCGAATGATGAAACCCGCAGATATCAAAAAAATAGGAATGGACGGTTTGTTGCGCAACAACCCCACCTTCCGCTTGGTGTTGGGCACCTGCCCCACCCTCGCTTTGACCACCGCCGCCATGAACGGCATCGGTATGGGCTTGGCCGTTACGTTCGTACTCATATTTTCCAACGTCATCATCTCGGCCTTGCGCAAGGTTATCCCCAACGAGGTGCGCATTCCCGCCTTCGTGTTGATCATAGCCACCTTCGTTACGCTCTTGCGTATGTTGTTGGACAAGTTTATACCCTCTCTCTACGAGTCGATGGGCGTATACCTGCCGCTTATCGTGGTCAACTGCATCATTTTGGGCCGAGCCGAGAGTTTTGCCAGCAAAAATCCCGTGCTCAACTCGGCGTTCGACGGTCTGTTTACGGGCCTCGGCTTCACCTGGGCGCTCACCTTTATGGGCGTCATACGCGAGGTGTTGGGCGCCGGCCAGATCTTCGGCTATACGTTGTGGGACTTCCGCATCGAGTTCTTTTCATCCTCGGCGGGCGCCTTCTTCGTTTACGGCCTGTGCGTGGCGTTGTTCAACCTGATCTATACCAAGGTCGAGAGTCACTTCCATCGCGTGGGATTTGCCAAAAAATATATGACTGCGCCCGAGGCGGCGCAAGAGGAGGCGAAGTAGTATGGGTACTTTTATGATGGTTGTCATTTTGGCGGTATTCGTCAACAACTTCGTCGTCGTGCAGTTTTTGGGCATCTGCCCCTTCTTGGGACTCAGCAAATCCACATCCAGCGCGGTGGGTATGGGCGTGGCGGTCACGGTGGTCATGACCATCACCTGCCTCATCACCTATCCCTTGTACACCTACGTGTTGGTGCCGTTGGGCTTGCAATATATGGAGATCATCGTGTTCATCTTCGTCATTGCCGCCCTCGTGCAAATGCTGGAGAAATTCATCAAAAAGTTTGCGCCCCCGCTCTATCGCGCAATGGGTATCTATCTGCCCCTCATCACCACCAACTGCGCCGTGCTTGGCGTGGCCGAGATGGTGATAGACCAAACCTCTATGGTATCTATGGTGGGTGCCTCGGGGTTGGGCGTATCGGTGCTATACGGCGTATTTGCGGGCGTGGGCTTTACGGTGGCCATCGTCATATTGAGCGGACTACGGGTCAAAGTGGACGCCCTATCGCCGGGCAAGAGCCTCAAAGGCTACCCCGTCACCATGGTGACGGCTTGCTTTATGGCTATGGCGTTCTACGTCTTCAACCTGATTTCTCTATAGGAGGTGCCGTATGAATATTTTGATCGCTAGGGCTGTCAACTGGGCGTCGGTAGGCATCGTGCTGGGCATCATAGCCGGTTTGGCCATCGTGTTTGCCGTGCTCATTCTCATCGTTACCAAAGTGTGCCACGTGCACGAAGACGAAAAGGTTCTCAAAATTTTGGAACACTTGGCGGGCGCCAACTGCGGCGGTTGCGGCCATACGGGTTGCGAAGATTTTGCCAAGTGTCTGGCCTGCGGCAAGGCCCAACTCAACGATTGCAAGGCCACCGCCAATGAGGAGAAGGCCATCATCGCCCAAATCGCCGACATTCCCTTTACGGCCGAGGAAGCCACGGTGGCGGTGGTACGATGCTCGGGCGGGGCATTGGCCGCCGACAAATTCGACTATGTGGGCAACCCCGGTTGCGTCAACCAAATGGTGTACCAAGGCGGCCGCAAAATATGCGCTACGGCGTGTTTGGGCGGCGGCACTTGCCAAACGGTGTGCCCCGTAGACGCCATATCGGTGCGAGCAAACGGCATCGCTTTCGTCAAACGCGAGGTGTGCCTGTCGTGCGGCGCGTGCATCAACGCTTGCCCCAAGCATTGCATCGACCGCATACCCGCTTCGGCCAAAGTATACGTGGCCTGCCGCACCCATTGCAAGGGCAAAGAGACGATGTCCTTCTGCCAAATGGGTTGCATCGGTTGCGGTATGTGCTCCCGCAAGTGCCCCTCGGGCGCAATCACCATGGTGGACAATCTGCCCATCATAGACTACACCAAATGCACGGGTTGCATGACCTGCGTCGAAAAGTGTCCCCGCCATTGCATCAAGCGTACCGACGACGCGGCTCTACCCGAGATAGAGATCAAGACCAAAAGCGTGTAGGTGCCGACTAGATGCCGACAACAATCAAAACGGGGCTCGCCGTATCGAGCCCCGTTTTGATTGTTACTTTGCCAAAGTGCGTCGACTTCTTGGCAAACCTACCAAAATAACAAAAGATCGTCCGTCTACTCCTCTTCGCTTTGGTACTGCCATTGCCCTACTGCCCACTTGCCGATCTTGGTAGGGTCATCGTCGGGATAATCGTCCTCGGTGTAGGCGTACAATGCACGGTAGGCGTTGTTGCCCCCCTCCAAATCATTCAGCGCGGCGTCTACCGTTCGCACGGAGCCATCGCTAAACGACACGCCGTCGTAGGACACCGAAAAGGTGTAGCTATATACGTCTTGGCCATCGGCGTTCTGCCCCACCAAGGTCATGGCCTCGCCCGGCCACTCGGCCCTTGCTTTGCCTGCGGCGGAATTAAACACAAAGGCATATACGTTTTGCCACCCTTGGTCGTTGACAAAGTAGATGGTGCGCGTGGTTTCTACGGGCACAAAGGGGCCGTCGGCGGGAGAGAAATAGGCTACCCAACGGCCGCTTCGATCGCTGACCAACACCTTGTATTTGCCCTCTCCGCCATAGCCGTCGAATTCGATGGCGGTATCGTTGACATACACATGGATCACCGCCAAGTCGTCGGCATTCACGGTCTCACTGCCCGAATAATACCCGCCCCTATCCTCGTTATAACTCAAAATAGAGGCTCGGCTGCTAAACTCGATGGCGACTTCGATCTCCACCTCATCTATGTCGGGCAGGGAGGCGAAGGTGCGCCCCAAGGCAAAATAGACGTTGGTTCCATCCGAATAGTAGGTGCGGCTTTGCGCACCGTCGCAAACAAAGGAAATATAGTATTCGTCGTTGGGCACTTCGACCGAAAACCAGCCGTCGGCGTTCTCGGTCATCTGCGTGCCGCCCTCGCCCAAATATAGTTTGCCGTTGGTATCGTAGGCGTATGCGCTTACGGCCGGCCATTGGTTGGAGTTGTAGTAGTAGAGCGTCAGCGTTTCGGGTTGTTGCGGACTATCCGGCTCATCGGGGGTATCGGGATTTTCCGGCGTAGTCGGTTCATCGGGCGTAGTCGGGCCATCGGGTGTAGTCGGTTCATCGGGTGTATCGGGATTTTCAGCGACTTCTTTCACTACTACCGTCGCTTCGGCGGTTTTGCCGGCATAGCTAATGATTACGTTTTTGACGCCCGCCTCGCTCGAATCGAACTCGCCCACAGCAAAGTCCGCTACCTCGTCGGTGCTACCGTCGGTATAGGTCGCTTGCACCGCAAAGTCGCTACGCTGCACGGCGTCGCCCACCGTTTTTTCACCGCCGACGTAGCGCGCCGAAATGCTTGCGACCAAAGCTTTCCATCCCGCATAAACGGTGATGGCGTCGGTCGCTTGTAGCGATGCAACGCCCGCCTCGAAGACGAGCGGATCGGTGCATTGCTCGTCCCAATACCAGCCGTCGAAAAGATACCCCTCGCGGGTGGGCTCGGCAAGCGCCGTAGCCGCCAAGCCCGACGCTCCGTCTACCCGCAAGACAACGGGGGCGGGCGCGCCGACATAGTTGTAGTTCTGCGTTACCACATAGTGGGTCGATTGGTCTTGCGCTTTGTCGCACGCGACCAAAATAGCAAGCATTGCCACCGCTATCACGGCAATCAACCAAATCTTTTTCATACCGGCCTCCTTTGGGTGCGCCAACGCGCACGATACACGAAACGACGCCTTGCAGCCCAACGCCAAAGAGCGACGCCTGCCTATGGTTGCCGAGCCACCTACCGTGTGCGGAACCGCAAGGGGCAAGCCCATAAGCGGCGACCCGACGAACCGCGCCAAGTGCAGCAAAGATCGTTTCCATTCGACTTTATGGTAGCACCAAATCCATACGAGTGTCAATAACGGTGCCGATTATATTTTCTTACATATATAGGTTGTTTTCTTACGTAAATAGGTTGTAGTTTAGAGTAGCACTATACGAGCAAATAACGGCGTTGCCCCTTTTCTGGCTATTTGCCTTGCCACACGACAAAAGGCGCCGCGTAGTCGCAATAGGACAGCGACAGGGTGCCGGACAACAGCACTTTTTCGCCGTCTACGTCGAAATCGGTAGGCTCTTCGAGGTGCATAGTAGCGTTGTTAAAGGTGCGAAACAGCATAGTTTTGGAGTGATATTCGCGCCGAAAACCCACAAAAAATGCCCTAAAAAAGGGAAAAAACATAGCAATTTTGCCCCAAAACCCCCTACTTTTGGGCGATTTTATCAACAAAATTTGCCCGTTTTGAGGGCTTTCGTCGTACAATCCGTTGAAGCGAAACCCAAAACACCTGTCCGATTTGAGTACCATCACCAAGGTGTATTGCCCCTCTACGCTTTGGCCGTCTATGGTGAAAGCGGCGCCTATGCGGTGCACCTTGTACTCACGCAAAACGTGCGCCAAATAGGCCAACACGCCCACTTTGCGTTTGGCATGGGCGGAGGTAACGTACCCTATGGGCGTAAAAGAACCCGCCGCGGCAACGTAGGTGTAGACCGCATCCCCTATGCGTCCCAACGCGACGGCGCCTTGCCTTCGTCGGCTCGTCTTATACTTTTCGTTGAGGGTGCCGCAAGGGTAATAGAGCAGCGGCAACGCGTTGGAGCCCAAGCGATTGAGCACCGAATGCAAGGTGCCGTCGCCCCCCGCTACCACCACGAAGGCATAGTCTCCGACTTGCGCCGCATACTCGTCGTCTATGTCGCACACGTCGTAGTCGATACCACCCTCCCGTGCGGCTTGCGCCCCCAGCGAGGCGGTGGCGGCGTGGCGTAGCAAAGCGGCGCTGTCTATAGCCCGTATGCGCTCGACAACGGCAGTATCGAAGTGCCCGCTTTGGCGATTGACGACGACCAACGCGCGCATATCTTAGCGAAGGACCACCGTGCGCGGTGCGGCGCTAAAGGAATAGAAAGTGGCCGTGCCTTGCTCGAAATACAGCACCACGGTGTTGGCGTCGTGCTCATCGTACATAGAGCGCAAGGCGGGGTAGGCGTCCAACATAGACTTGCGCGCCTCCACTCGGTCATCCTCCGCCAATCTGCCCGTCAGGCGCATCCATTCGCCACCCACCATGGCGCAAATCTCCACGTTGGGGTTGGCTACGACTTGCATATACACGTCTTTGGACTTGCCCGTTTGAATATACAGTTTGTTCTCAAAATATGCGCCGTGCCAAAAGGACGCACACGAGGCAAATTGCCCTCGGTGGTAGCCAAATAATAGGTGCCGGCTTTCTTCAAAAAATCACATACGGTTTGCATACTACTCTCCTTTATCTTCTTATGACGGCGCTCGACCAATGCGTGGCACAGAAGAAAAGCGCAACTTCTCGGCGGCCTTGTTCTATTTAATTATATCATTGCGGCGCACAATAGTACAACTGCTTTTGCAAGGGGCTACGGATAATGAAAAACAAATAAAAAATGAAATAAATTTCACAAAAACTGTTGACAAGCATTCTCGGTTCGTGTATACTGATAATGTGAATTGAATTTCACAAACGGCGAAAGGCGATATTCCTCCATCTAACGCCCGACGCCCCTCCTTTGTAAAGAGTCGAACTTACGGCTCTTTGAGAGTAATCTCTTTGGTTTTGATAAAACCCCGTCGCGCACTCGACGGGGTTTTATCGTTGGCACCGCGGGCGAACGGTCGGCGCATTTATCGTTGGCACCGAGGGCGAACGGTCGGCGCAAGGGCGGCTATCATACAAAAACAAGAAAAAGCGCAACATCTACAAAAAAAGTTTCAAAGGGGCGCGTTTCCGTTTGACTTGGCATTTTGCGAATTGGTATAATTTGTGTATAAACCGATGAGGAAGGGTAGTACATCTCGTCCCTATTCCAAAGAGAGTCGCAGGCGGTGGGATTGCGGCGAACACACGAGGTAGAATGGGCTTCCGAGGGCGAACGAACGCTTCGGCTAGTAGCAATCGACGGGTTGCCTCCGTTAAGGGCACAAGAGGGGGTCAAAACGGCCAAATTGGGTGGCACCGCGGTACTTATCGTCCCAAAGAGAAAGAGTCTCTTTGGGGCTTTTTTGTAGTGAGGTGGATATGAAAAACGAACACAGCATATTTCGATGGCAAGGCCAAGATAGATAGGCACACACCCATAGCGGCTACGGCCGCACCGCAAAAACGGCGAAGCCAAAAGGAGAATGATAATGAAACAAGAAATACCCTATAAAATCTATCTTAACGAAAAGGAAATACCCCGCCAATGGCTCAACTTGCGGGCTTTTATGGACAAAAAACCCGCGCCGCTCATTAACCCCGCCACGCTACGCCCCATGACGGCCGAAGAGTTGTCCCGGGTGTTTTGCAACGAGTTGGTCAAGCAAGAATTGGACGACACCACACCCTACATAGACATACCCCAAGAAATACTGGACTTCTACAAGATGTACCGCCCCTCTCCGCTGGTGCGCGCCTATTTTTTGGAAAAAGCGCTCGACACGCCCGCCAAGATCTACTACAAATTCGAGGGCAACAACACCTCGGGCTCGCACAAACTCAACTCGGCCATAGCCCAAGCCTACTATGCCAAGAGCCAAGGTCTTAGGGGCGTGACCACCGAAACGGGCGCGGGGCAATGGGGCACCGCCATGAGTATGGCGTGCAGTTACTTCGGGTTGGATTGCAAGGTATTTATGGTAAAGGTAAGCTACGAGCAAAAGCCTTTCCGCCGCGAAGTGATGCGCACCTATGGTGCGAGCGTTACGCCCTCGCCCTCCCCCACCACCAACATAGGTCGCAAGATCTTGCAAGAGTTTCCGGGCACGACAGGGTCTTTGGGCTGCGCCATTTCCGAAGCGGTGGAAGTAGCGGTATCGAGCGAAGGCTACCGCTACGTGTTGGGCAGCGTGCTCAATCAAGTGCTACTGCACCAATCGGTGATAGGGCTGGAAACAAAGGCCGCCTTGGACAAATACGACATAGTACCCGACGTCATCATCGGTTGCGCGGGCGGCGGCAGCAATTTGGGCGGTCTGATAGCCCCCTTTATGGTCGAAAAACTGCAAGGCAAGGCAAACTATCGCATCGTTGCGGTGGAGCCCGCCAGTTGCCCCAGCTTTACGCGCGGCAAGTACGCCTACGACTTTTGCGACACGGGCAAAGTGTGCCCCTTGGCCAAGATGTACACCCTTGGATCGGGCTTTATCCCCTCGGCCAACCATGCGGGCGGCCTGCGCTACCACGGTATGACCACCACCTTGTCCGAGTTGTACGACCAAGGCCTGATGGAAGCCCGCTCGGTAGAACAAACCGCCGTATTCGAGGCTGCCGAGCAATTTGCGCGCGTAGAGGGCATATTGCCCGCTCCCGAGAGTTCGCACGCCATACGCGCCGCAATAGACGAAGCGCTGCGTTGCAAACAAACGGGAGAGGCCAAAACCATCGTATTCGGACTGACGGGCACGGGATACTTTGATATGGTGGCCTACCAAAAATACAACGACGGCGAAATGAGCGACTATATCCCCACCGACGAAGATATTGCCAAAGGCTTGGCGGGATTGCCCAAAGTAGAATAGAAAAGCGTTGCGAACAAAACCAAGCAAAAAGGGATTTTACCGGCGAGGCAAAATCCCTTTTTCTTGGCAATTTGCAAAATGCGTCACACCTCTATGTTGACCTTGCGGCGCTTGGCTTGCGCTACCAAGGGGGCGACGACCGCCAAATAGGCCTCCACCTGCTGCGGGCAGCGGCCGATATAGAGGGACGGTGCAAGCAAAGCCTCGATCTCGGCGGCAGTCATACCGAAGTCGGCACAAGCGGCAAGGCGCTCCACCAAGTCGCAAGGCGACCCCTCTTTGACCAATTTGGTCGCCTGCATAGAGGCCACGCGAATGACCTCGTGTATCCGCTGACGGTCGCCGCCCTTTTTGACGGCTTCCATCATCAGGTTTTCGGTGGCGATAAAGGGCAAATAGTCGGCTACGGCGCGCGCTACCACCGCCTCGTTGACGACCAAGCCGTCCACCACGTTTTGCACCAAGCGCAACACGGCGTCGACAGCCAAAAAGCCCTCGGGCAAGGAAATGCGGCGGTTGGCCGAATCGTCCAAAGTGCGCTCCATCCATTGCACCGAGGCGGTGAGCGGCGCGTTGAGCGCGTCGGTCATAACGTAGCGCGACAACGAGCAAATGCGCTCGCACCGCATGGGATTGCGCTTGTATGCCATAGCGGACGAGCCGATTTGATGGGTCTCGAAAGGCTCCTCTACCTGCCTGTCGTGCTGCAAAAGACGAATGTCGTTGGCCATACGGTAGGCCGACTGCGCCACGGCGCTGAGGGCGTTGAGCACGCGACTATCGGCCTTGCGCGGGTAGGTTTGGCCGCACACGTCGTAGGTTTGGGCAAACCCGAAGTCGGCGGCGATAAGCCTATTCATCTCGTCGATCTTGGCGCTGTCGCCGTCGAACAAGTCGAGAAAACTCGCCTCGGTGCCCGTGGTGCCGCGACAACCCAAAAAGCGCAAGTGGGCGAGGACAAAGTCGATCTCGTCCACGTCGGAGGCAAAGTCCTGCATCCACAAAGTGGCGCGCTTGCCTACGGTGGTGAGTTGCGCGGGCTGGTAGTGGGTGTAGCCCAACGTGGGCGTAGCCTTGTAGCGGTCGGCGAAATCGGCAAGCAATGCCAGCACCTCGACGAGCCCTTGGCGCACAAGCCCCAACCCTTCTCGATAGAGAATGAGGTCGGTATTGTCGGTAACGTAGCAACTGGTGGCGCCCAAATGAATGATGCCCGCTGCCTCGGGCGCGACTTGCCCATAGGCATAGACGTGCGCCATTACGTCGTGGCGCACCTCTTTTTCGCGCGAGGCGACCACCGTATAGTCGATGTCGGCGACGTGCGCCTCCAGCGCGTTGACCTGCGCCTCGGTGATGGGCAACCCCAGCCGCCGCTCGGCTTTGGCCAAGGACACCCACAGTCTGCGCCAAGTTTGGTAGCGCCTATCCGCCGAAAACAGACGGCGCATTTCTTCGCCCGCATAGCGCCCCGACAAAGGGGATTGATATTGGTCGGTTCTGTCGGTCATATACTACCTCAAAATGATGCTTTCGCGCTCGGCGCCCACCGAAACGTAGGTGATGGGACAGCCGATGCTCTTTTCCAAATATAGCACGTACGCTTGGGCGGCTTGGGGCAGATCCTCAAACTTGCGCACGCCCGAAATATCGGTTTGCCAACCGTCGAAGTATTCCACTATGGGTTTGGCACTGCCAAGCAAGGTGGGGAAGGGAAACCTATCCACGCGTTTGCCCTCTACCTCGTAGGCTACGCACACGGGGATCTTGGGCATATAGCTCAACACGTCCAACTTGGTAAGGGCGATCTCGGTGGCGCCCTGCACCTCTACGCCGTAGCGAGTGGCCACCACGTCCACGGGGCCTACGCGGCGCGGTCTGCCCGTTTTGGCGCCGTACTCAAAGCCGGCTTGGCGCAATGCCTCGGCCTCGGGGCCGAACATTTCGCACACAAAGGGGCCCTCTCCCACGCAGGTGGAGTAGGCCTTGACGACGCCCACCACTTTGTCGATCTTGACAGAGGGCAAGCCCGAGCCGATGGGCGCATAGGCCGCCAACGTATTGGACGACGTGGTGTAGGGCACTATGCCGAAGTCGAGATCGCGCAAAGAGCCGAGCTGCGCCTCGAACAACACGCGCTTGCCGCCCTCGGTGGCCTCGCGCAAAAACGCGCCCGTATCGCAGACGTAGGCTTTGATGGGCTCGCAGTAATCCCGCAGCCACGCCTCGAGCATATCCATCGTATAGGGCGTGGCGCCGTACACGCCTTGTATGGTCAAATTTTTCCATTCCAGCAAGTCACGCAAATGCGCCCGCAAAGTCACCGGATAAAACAACTCGCCCGCCAAAACCGTCTTCTTTTGGTATTTGTCGGCATAAAAAGGCGCTATGCCCTGCTTGGTGGAGCCGTATTTTTTGTCGGCCAAACGCTGTTCTTCCAGCTCGTCTTGGTAGCGGTGCCAAGGCAATAGCAAACTGGCTCTATCGCTGATTTTGAGATTTTCGGGCGAGATACGCACGCCTTTGGCCTGCGTTTCGCGTATTTCTTTGAGCAAACTTTCGGGATCGAGCGCCACGCCGTTGCCCAACACGTTGACTACGCCCTTGCGAAATACGCCCGAAGGCAACAGATGCAATGCGAATTTGCCATGCTCGTTGATGACGGTGTGACCGGCGTTGCCGCCGCCTTGGTAGCGCACTACCACGTCGTAGTTCTCGGTAAACAGATCGACCATACGGCCCTTGCCTTCGTCGCCCCAGTTGATGCCTACTATTGCACAATTTGCCATAATTCTCCTCTTTGTTGCGCGCCTCAAAGGGGTATAGCGCCGCAGAGCGCGCGACAACACCAATATAGTCGCGCTATACCCGCACTATTATAGCATAAACGGCTATCCGTTTCAAGTGCAAGCTCAAAAAGGAGTGAGTTTTACTTTGTCGGGGCTATAAGCAGGGCTTATCGCGCAATTTGCACCTAAAAATCTTACTTATAGAAAATGATTGCCCGAACAAAGGTTTGCACAGTAATTGACAAATAATAGCCGCATTTACTACAATATGGATATGAACAAACGAACAGTGGGAAACAATCAAACCATAGACAGAGACCAACTCATCGTGCGCACGTCGGGCATCGGCATCGGCGGCAACGTGCTATTGGTGGTAGGCAAAGTGATCGTAGGCCTGTTGGCGCATTCGATAAGCATCGTATCGGACGCCGTCAACAACTTGACGGACGCTTTGAGCAGCATTGTGACCATGGTGGGCACGCGCCTAAGCAACAAGCGCCCCGACAAAAAGCACCCTTTCGGACACGGACGCATCGAATTCATCGCCTCGTCCATCATCGGTATGCTCATTTTCGTGGCGGGCGCTTCGGCCATATACAGCTCTATACGCGACCTTGTCGAGGGTAGCGACCCCACCTACGACGTGTATTCTTTTGTGATCATCGGTTTGGCCGTCGTCGTGAAGGTGGCGCTGGGGCTTTTCTTCCGCAAACAGGGCAAAAAGGCCAATAGCGACGCGTTGAAAGCAAGCGGCGTGGACGCCTTGTGGGACAGCGTACTATCGGCCGGCACATTGGTGGGCGCGGGCATATCCTATGCTACGGGCGTGCATTTGGAGGGCTATATCGGCATTGCCATCGGCTTGTTTATCATCAAGTCGGCCATAGACGTATTTCGCGAATCCATATCCAAGATCATCGGCGAACGCACCGACCCCGAATTGGTAAAGTCGATGATGGAAGACATCGCCAAGCACCCCGAGGTGCTGGGCGTATACGACCTGATCATCAACAACTACGGCAACGATCGCAACGTGGCGGGCGTGCACGTAGAAGTGGCAGACCATCTGACCGCCCGCGACATACAGCAGTTGGAGCGCGAGATAGCCGTGCTATGCTACCAAAAGTACCATACCGTAATGACGGTGGGCATCTACGCCGCCAATAGCGAGACCGAACTGGGGCGCACCACGCGTGAAAAAGTGTATGCCATTACGGCGCGGTATCCCCAAATCATACAGACGCACGGCTTCTTTTTGGACGAAAAGAACAAAACGGTCAGCGTGGATATCATTCTGGACTTCGAAGCAGCCGACGGGGACGCCGTGTACAGCGCGGTCAAACACGACATCGAAGCGTTGCTGCCCGACTACCAAGTGATAGTGGTACTCGACCGCGACTATACGGTATCGTAGGAGATATATATGAAAGTCATTTTCAACCCCGACCAAGAAATAGTGCAAACCATCAAAGAAGGCCTTGCCGCCACGGGCGGTTATTGTCCCTGCCGCCGCGAGCGTACCCCCGACACCAAGTGTATGTGCAAGGAGTTTCGCGACCAAATAAAAGACCCCGAATACGAAGGGTTTTGCCATTGTATGCTCTATTACAAAGAGAAATAGCCTTCTTGTCGCCGACGTCCCCCGTTTTGCTATGCCATTCGGGGGATTTTTTGCGGTGCCGTTGACAAAGCGGCGGTCGCTCCTTATAGAATACGAGAAAGGACCCGAGGAGAAGACCATGAAACCGACCCAAACCGTAATACAAGGCAAATACAATACCGCCATCGTCTATTCGCAACAATTGGACAAAAACGCACGCGAACAACTCAAACGGTTGTGCGATTTTGCGCCATTGGCGGATAGCACGATACGCGTGATGAGCGACGTACACGCCGGCGCCGGCTGTACCATAGGCACCACCATGACCATAGCGGACAAAGCGGTGCCCAATATGGTGGGCGTGGATATAGGCTGCGGTATGCACACCGTCATGCTGCAAGCGCGAGAGATAGACTACGCCTTTTTGGACAACTATATACGCCATAACATCCCCGCGGGCAAGGGAATACGAGCCGAGGCGCACCCCTACGCCAAACGGATAGATTTTGGCGAACTGCGCATGGCCAAACATATCAAGATGGAGCGCGCGTACAAGAGCATAGGCAGCCTTGGCGGCGGCAATCACTTTATCGAAGTAGACCGCGACGACGATGGCAATCTGTACCTGGTGATACACTCGGGCAGCCGCCAACTCGGCGTAGACGTAGCCTCCTACTACCAACGCGAGGCGGCCATGCGCCTATCGGGCAAAGCCTCCGGCCCGCACGTGGCGCCCGAGATGGCCTACGTAGAGGGCGCGCTACTGGAGGACTACCTGCACGATATGCGCATTACCCAACGCGCGGCATCGCTCAACCGAAAGGCCATTGCCGACGATATCATAAACGCATTGAAGTTGGGCAAAGCCGAAGAATTCGAGACCGTACACAACTATATCGACCTCGAACAACGCATACTGCGCAAAGGCGCGGTGTCCGCCCAAAAAGGCGAGCGACTGCTGATCCCCCTGAATATGCGCGACGGCGCCCTCATCTGCACGGGCAAAGGCAACCCCGACTGGAACTACTCCGCCCCGCACGGCGCAGGCCGATTGTATAGCCGCGCCAATGCCAAAAGCACCCTGAGCATGGACGAATACCGCCGCACGATGCAGGGTATCTATACCACCTCGGTGTCTACCGCCACCCTGGACGAAAGCCCCATGGCCTACAAACCCATGTACGAGATACTGCACAACATTCGCCCCACCGTGGCCATAGAAAAGCGCATCTTGCCCACCTACAACTTCAAGGCGGGCGATTGAGCGCCGAGCCAAAACGAAAGCCGTCGAGCGATCGACGGCTTTTTGTATATGGTTGCACTTGCATGGCCGTACCGCCTGCCCACGACGTCGCTTGCGCAACGCCCGTTGGCAACGGTATCGAACGATGCAAGGTCTATTACATATCCCAAGCGGATTTGATTTGGGACAACACCTCGCGTGGACGAAGGCAGGTGATGACAACACAAAGCGCAAGGCCAACGCTACCGCACACGACGGACGGCACGTAGTAGAGGTGCAAAGCGAAGCACAGCACGAAGATGGCCACGGCCAACAGCCCTTGCCACCAAAGGGAGAGAATGTAGCGGCGGGCTTTTTGCATAGACCCCAGCGCCAAAGCACCGTTGAGCAACCAACTGAGCATATAGAAGATGGGCATTACCCACCCCACGAAGATATCCTCGCGGTGCAGGACAAAGCCCACCACGGCAAACAACAGCAAACCGAGAATGGTATTGATGAGCACTTTGTAGTGGTGGTTTTCTATGCCCAAAACGGTGTGGCGCAGCATAAAATAGAGCCACAAAAAGGACAAGGCCTCTATGGCCCAATAGTGCTTGCCCGGCAGGTAGATGGCGCACACCGCGCCCGTAACGACGGTGGATAGCAACGCAATGAGCCAATAGACCACGGTGAAAGGCACCACGTAGTTGCGCATACGGGCATTGCGCGCGGGGTAAACGGGGGTCTGCGCAGGCATGGGCGCGCCGCACAACGGGCACGCGCCGTTGCTGCCCTCTATCAAGGTGCCGCAATGACTACAACGCATACTCCACCTCCCTATAGTTGCCGTTGACCGTCATATCCAGCCCCAACTCGCGCATAAGGCGATAGAACTCGCGGTCCACGTCGTTTTCGACGATATGGCGGCTCCAGGTGATCGAAAGGGTGTCGCCATAGGTAACGGCGGCCAAATTTTGGGGCGTGCGACGATTGCAGTTGATGATAAAAGCAAAGTCCTCCACCTGCGCCATAATGGCGGGCGGCAAAGGCACCTTGCCCAAATTGCTCATGATCATAGTCTGTTTGGTGGACTTGGCCAGCGCGCGCCCCACCTTGCTGAAAATGATCTTGAGGCTGAGGGGTAGCGCCCGCAACAAGGGGTGCTTGCTGAATAGCGAAGTGAACGACAGCCGCGGCAAGATGGCCTCGGCAGTGGCTTGACGGCGCATTTCGGCACGGATAATGTCCACATATTGGGCCAACGTGGGGGTGTTTTGGGGTACGGCGCACTTGATGATGCCCACGAAGTTGAACATAGTATGCGAGGGAAACAGCTTGCGCAAGTTGATGGGAACGAACACCTTGGGCTGCTTGGAAGGGGTGCACTTGGCGCGCGTGTTGACAGCCGCCATCAGTCCCACCGCCGCCAATAGCTCGGTAAGCGTGCAGTCCATGCGATGCGCCAGCGCCAACGCCTCTTGCACGTTGACCTTGCCCTGCGTGCAAGCCAGCCCGTCCTTGACGAAAAAGCGACCCTTTACCTGCGCGGCGTTGCCGCCGGCCGTATCGTGCAAGCCCTGCCAAAAAGGCTGCTTGGTGTAGTAGGTGTCGTAGGCGTTTTCGGTCTCGTTATCCTGTCTGGGGAAAAGAAGGTTGGGATCCAAGGCCTCGTCGTAGTCGTCGGGGTGCGACAACCCGTGGTAGGTGGCCAGCAGATAGCACGTGAATTGCATGGCGCCGTAGCCGTCGGACAAGCCGTGAAAAAAGGTGATGAATACGCTATTGGCCCAATAACTGACCCATATAGGGTAGTAGCCGTTGTGCGCAAAGGGGGTGCGCCCCAACAGCACGCCGTCCGACTGCCACACCTTGGGGCGGCGCGGATTGTCCACCAAATAGTGCCGAAACCAGCCCCGCTCCACCGTCACCTTGAAGTAGGGGTAGCGATCGTAGGTGCGCTCCAACGCTTGCTGCAACCGAGCCGGATCCACGGCCTCTTTGAGCCGAAAGCGCAGCATAAAATTGCTTTGCGTAGACAAAGTGCCGATGATGGGGTATATCATACCCGAATTATCCATTCTGTACCACTTGGTAGGGCTATAGCGTTTCATCGTCCAGGGTCAATGCCACCTTATATATTTCGTCGCGGGGCACGCCGCGCTCTTTGGCCACCGCCTTGACGGCGTCCTTTTTGCTGAGGCCCATCTGCATATAGCGGCGCAGATGTTCGAGGGGGCTGAGGTCTACGCTGTCGCCCTCGCTTTTGCCCTCTACAATGAGCACGAATTCGCCGTGGGTATCGAAGTCCACGGGGCACGAAAGCCTGGTGGGAATGACCGTCTCATACAGTTTGGTCAATTCCTTGACGACGTACACGCCCCTGTCGCCCAACTGTTGCAACAAATAGGCAAACGTGCTCTCGAGGTCGTGCGTGGCACAATAAAACACCAACGGATAGGGCGAAGTGAGGTATTGCACCAGTTGCTTGTCGCGTTCGCGGTTTTTGTCGGACAAAAAACCCACGAAAACAAAGCCGCCCGTAACGCCTGCCAAGCACAACGCGCTGGTCACGGCGGTAGGCCCCGGCACCACACACGTTGGCAGCCCCTCGCGGCGAGCGGCCTCTACCAGCACACTGCCGGGGTCGCTGATGACGGGCATACCCGCGTCGGACACCAAGGCTACGTTTTTGCCCTCTTTGAGCATAGCCACAATGGCCGCCGTGCCCTCTTGCTCCTTGTGTTTGTAGTAGCTGAAAAGGGGCTTGTGTATGCCCAACTTTTGCAGCAACATACCCGTGCGGCGCGTGTCTTCGCACGCCACCACGTCCACCGATTTGAGCGTATCCAAAGCTCGCAAGGTGATGTCGCCCATATTGCCTATGGGGGTGC
>CAMPCZ010000006.1 GCA_946648015.1 uncultured Clostridia bacterium | reverse complement strand
GTTGTGACTGCGGCTCGGACGCGCACTCCTATTCGTTGGACGGGGGCGATTATACGTCCCTTTCGGGCGGCGAGGTAGCCTTGGGTGCGTTGAACAAGAGCGCAACGCATACGTTTAGCGTACGTTGCGACACCAACAACAAAACCACCACCTACAAGGTGGTGCCCGATTCGCAAGCCACCGCGTATATGTCCACTCGCTATGGCTTCGAGGGGCGCAATCCCGACTGCTACATCGGCTCGGTGGACGAGTTTTGCGACGTAGTGCGGTTTTTGGCATACGGCGGCAACGTGGACTATGCCCGAGGTGCTTTTGGCGAGGCCGAACTCAGCGTGTATATCGGCAACGACGTTATGTCCAAGTCGGGCGACCTCAATGCGGCGCTCAACGCCTTGCTTGCCGAGGCGCGCACGCGCTATAGCTCGCCCTTCGATTGCTCCATTTCGGCATCGGGCGGCGCCTTTGATTCTACGGCACGCACGGGTGTTTTGACCATTACCATCACCTTTGCCTCCGCCATAGCCAAAACCCATGTCAACGGCATAGAACGCGACGAATATCTGGATAGCCGCGCTCTGTTGGTAGCGGGCGAGGCCGACCGCACCACCTATATCGAAAAATTGACTCGCACGGAGCAGGTGGGCAACGTGCAGGAGTTGGCCGATCTGCCCCTCGGCGTCAAGCCCGTGTTTGGCACAACGGACGATGCCGCCACGGCGGCAAAAGCCGCCTACAACGCCGCGTTGGAAGTGTGCAAGACCTATATACGCGACGGCATGAGCGACACCCGTAAATGTCAAGTATTCTACGACTACCTCAGCAGTGCGGTTACCTACGACTACTACGCTTTGGTGTGGTACGAAATAGGCAATTATCGCAACTATCTCGAGCAAGATATCTATGCGCAGTGGCGCCAACAGTCCGCCTCGTTTGCCAAGTCTTGCTCCGACGAGGAACGCAACGCCATCAATTCGACCTACGGCTACTTGGCGGCGGCCGCTTTGGCGCGCGCCAACGCTACGGCTCGCGGCACGAGTTTTTGGACGACTTGGGCGCAAAACTTCGACGACTACGAAGCGCAGGCCTTGGATAACCTGCGCACTTATGCGCGCAACGAGGTGACCAATCGCCACTATACCGGCACGGCATTGGACGACGACGTGGAAACCATGTGCGCTCAATCCGACTATGCCGATACCGTCGAAGTATTGCTTGAAATGGTGGCTTCCTCTGCCTTTGACGTCTACGGCGCTTTGTGTGGCAAAGTGTCGGTATGCGACGGTATTGCCGACGCCTTTCGCGTGTTGTGCTTGGTAGAGGGCATCGAGTGCGTTAAGGTGGCGGGACAAGGCGTCAATTCGACGGGTTCGAGCGAAGCGCACGCTTGGAACAAAGTGAAAGTGGGCGGCGTGTGGTATTGTGTGGACGCCACTTGGAGCAATGCGGCAAGTTGCACTACGCACCGTTACTTTATGGTGCCCGACTCGACCATTGCCGCCGACCATCACGAGGAGACCGACGGCACCGAGGCGATAGAAACGCTGGCATTGGCCAATGAGTACGACTACTATCGCAATACCGAGGTGCACGGCTATAGTCTCTACGTCGATACGTTGAGCCAATTCGATACCACCTTGCGGGCGTTGTACAATGCCGGCGAGCGTACCATCGAGTTGTACGTGGCCGCTTGCCCCTCTAAGGCGGACTTTGAGTATGCGCTACAGTCGGCCGTGAACAAGTTGCACAAGTTCGGTAGCATATCGTACGTGTACACCTATACCGACGGATACGTCGTAGTGCGCTTTTGAGTATGAAAGAAAAGATTCCTTGTGAAGTTAGTGTGGGCGCGAACGTTGTCGAATGGCATTACGCTACGGGACAAGTGGAGACGTTGCGCCTTGCGGCCGACTCTTCGTTCGGCTGGATACGGGGCATATTCGGTATGCCCTACGGTATGTGCTATCTCGACAAGCGCGAGCGCTTGGATAGGGGCATTCGCCATATCTACGAGTATATGTCGGACTTGCGCCTGACGGTAGAGCGCACCCTCGACGAGGAGGGGTATAGCGAGCGCTACGTGTGGCGCAACGTCGGCAAAAAGCCTTTGGACTTGGCCGCCGACGAGTTGGGCGTATACGCTACTTTTGCCGAAAAATACGATATAGCCGACGTCTGCCGTCGCTACCGTGCCTATACCCACGCCTTGGTCGCGGGCGACGTGTTCTATATGTATAACGCCCGTCTCAACGGCGACACCGCAGGCGTGGGGTTGGTGTTGACCGAAGGCGTGATAGACCGCCTTGCGGAGGAGCGTCTGCACCCCGAGGAAAGGGGTGACCTTGTCGTTATGTTGCCCGCGCGTACGTTGGCTCCCGACGAGGAAATAGTGCTGTCTTGGCGATTGTTTGCCTATGCCGACCGCGAGGAGTTTGGGCGGCGAATCGGGCAATATGCGCCGCTACTGCAAATCGACCCCATTTGCCCCGAAGTGGGGCAGTCCGTGCGGGTAACGGTAGACGGCGTATCGCCCGCCGAGGTGCGCCTAAACGGCATTGGCGTGTCCAATCCCTTCATCGCGCCTAAAGGTGAGTTTGTGTTGCAACCGATGGCGGAGGACGATTTGTGCCGATTGGTACTTAGCGGCACACCGCACGTAGGCGTTTGGGCGGAGCGCTACCGCGGCTGGGGGCGCGGCAAATACAACCCGCGTCGCTACGTAGCCGAAAGCGCCGCATATACGGCCGCCTACGAGATGACGGGCGACGCCGGCGACCTGCAGCGTGCTGCCGACGCCTTGCGCGCCTACTATCACACGCCGGGTGCCTACCGCAAACCACAGGCGTTTTTGCCCGTGCCGCTATTGCGGAAGGACGACGCCTTGCGCGCCCGGTTCGAGCGACATCTTGCCGTTTGTCTGCGCCCCAATCGACGCCGCTATACGGCCGATAGAGCGCTGGCCGAATACAGTATGTTGTGCGTGGCCGAAGCCTTGTTTGCAGGCCGCTACGCCGAGGCAAAGGAGGCGGCAAAAGCCGACGTGCAACCCCTTTTGGATACGCCTTTCGGCAAGTTGTTTGTCGGAGACGATTTACGATAATCTTATACGACAGCAAAGGTACTACTATGGAGAGCATCAGAGAGATTTACAAAATTGGCAACGGCCCCTCGTCGTCGCATACGATGGGCCCCAAACGCGCGGTAGAAAATTTTTTGCATCTATACGGCACGCCCGAGCACGTAACGGTGACGCTATACGGCTCGCTGGCAATGACGGGCAAAGGCCACTTGACCGACTACATCGTGTCGCGCACGTTGGGCGACATTCCGCACGAGGTGGTTTTTGACCGCGAAACGCACACCGACCACCCCAATACCATGCGCATAGTAGCCACCGTAGACGACAAAACGGTGGAGGAAACGTACGTCTCTATCGGCGGCGGCAGCATTGTGCGCAAAGGCACCGTGCCCGACGTGGCTAAGCAAGTGTATCCGCACAACACGTTGGACGAGATCAAGGCGTTTTGCGACGCCGAGGGTCTCGACCTGAGCGGATACGTCTACTATTTCGAAGGGGAGAACATTCGCGATTATTTGCGACTGGTGGCGGCTACCATGGAGTCGGCCGTACACCGCGGTTTGCGCACGCAGGGCAAGTTGCCGGGCGCACTCAAGATCGATCGCAAAGCATCGCGTATGTATCGCGCCGCCGAAACGCCCCGCGCCAAAATGTATGCCTACGCCTATGCCGTATCGGAGGAGAATGCGAGCGGCCAAACCATCGTTTGCGCCCCTACTTGCGGCTCGTCCGGCGTGTTGCCCGCCGTCGTGCGCTATTCGCAAGAGCAGTTCGATTTGTCGGACGAAACAGTGGAGGACGGCTTGGCGGTGGCCGGTCTCATCGGCAATTTGGTCAAGACCAATGCATCTATATCGGGCGCAGAGGCGGGGTGTCAAGCCGAGGTGGGTACGGCGTGCGCCATGGCCGCCGCTTACTTTGCCTATGTGCGAGGTATGAGCAACAGACATATCGAACAAGCCGCCGAAATTGCCTTGGAGCACCATTTGGGGCTGACGTGCGACCCCATTTACGGTTATGTGCAAATACCGTGTATCGAGCGCAACGCCGTGGCCGCTATGCGGGCGGTGGACGCCTATGATCTGGCCGAATTGTTGATGCCGGATGACGAAAAAATAACCTTCGATATGGTGTGCCACACCATGCTCGAAACGGGCAAAGATCTCACCTCGCTCTATCGCGAAACCGCCAAGGGCGGCCTTGCCAAACTCTATCGCAACGACGAAGAGTAATTGCCGTTTTTGGACGAATTTAGTCTTTTGAAGTGCAAAAAAGGGCTTTTCCGCAAAGAAAAGTCCTTTTCATTATGTAGGGAGCAGGTTATTTGCTCTTGGACAGCATTTTGATAGCGTGGGGTATACCGCTGAGGATATAGGCCCAACCTTTGCAGAAGTGGCCGTTGGCGCGCAGAATGACGCCCTCGGCTATTTTGTTGCTGACGATGCCCGACGACATGCCTACGAAGTTGCGAATGGGCACGTCCAAAAAGCCCGCTTCCATCATAAGCATGGTGGTCATGTCGCCGTCCTTTACCGTACCGCGCAAGATCTTGGTGCCGATGCCGGCAAACATACGCCCAAAACGGGTGCTCTTGAGGTCACGCACCGTCGAACACATATCGAACTCGCCTTTTTTGAGGGGTGTGTTGTCGGGTAGGTCGTGTCCCAAAAGGGCGGCATATTGTGCGTCGGGTATCTCCTCGACGTCCGCCAGATGGTAGTAGGCGGGGCAGGTCGATCGCAGGTCGGTATGCGCTACGTCCGTTTGGCCTATGATGGTAACGGTTTGGCTAAGACGTATATCGCGAGAACTGGCGCCTACCTCCAGCACGAATTCGCCGCTTTCGACCACCCAATCCTTGCAGTCTACGTTGTAGTAGGCAAAACTGCGTTTGTCCAAATGCAATTTGACCACCTTGCTTTCGCCTGCTTTGAGGGCTACTTTGGCAAACCCTTTCAGCTCGCGCAAGGGGCGGAAAGGCGTGCTATCCACGTCTCTTACGTACAGTTGCACTATTTCTTTGCCGTCGCGTTTTCCCGTATTGGTGACGGTTAGTTCGACGTCAACGCCCTCGTCCGCAGTGGCGGATAGCGTGGACAATTTGAGGTCGGAGTAGGCAAAGGTGGTGTAGCTTAGGCCGTGGCCGAAGGGATAGCGCACCGCTTTGTCGGCTGCGTCATAGTAGCGGTAGCCCACAAAGAGCCCTTCGCGGTGCTCCACCGTGCGCGGCCCTTGTTTGAAGTAGCGATCGGATAGGCCTTCGTCCGCCAAAGGATAGGTTTCGGCCAGTTTGCCCGAGGGGTTCACGTCGCCCCACAGCACGTCGTAGTAGACTTCTCCCGCGGCCTCGCCTGCCAAATACATATTGACTATGGCCGCCGCCTTGTCTGCCCAGGGCATGAGCACGGGCGCCCCGCCTACCAGCACCACCACGGCGTTGGGGTTTGCGGCGCAGACCGCCTCGATAAGGGCAATGTGCCCCTTGGGGATATCGAGATCGGCGCGGTCGAATCCCTCCGACTCGTAGTTGGCGGTGAGGCCGGCAAAAATAACCACTTTGTCGTTGGTTTTGGCCACGGACACCGCCTCGTTGATGAGAGTTTCGTCGTAACCGTCGCCTTGCAACGTATATCCCGGCGCATAGTCGTAGGGTTGCCCCGCCGCCGCCAACACCTCGGGCAAGTGTACCATGTGCTTGGGTACTATGAGCGAACTGCCCGCGCCTTGGTAGCGCGAGTCTTTGGCCAATGCGCCCACGATGGCCACTTTTTTGCCCTTATCCAAAGGCAACGCGCCGTTTTCGTTTTTGAGTAGCACCGCGCCTTCTCCGCCGATGCGGCGCGCCAGGCGATGGCTCTCCTCGTAGTCGCAACGATAGTCGGGCGTCAGTTGTTTGGCTTGCGTCAGAATAAAGCGCAGCATACGCGCCACCACTTTGTCGAGAGCGGCTTCGGATAGCGTGCCGTTTTTGACGGCTTCCACTATCTTTTTGTCGTTGTAGCCAAAAGAGGAGGGCATCTCCAGATCCAGCCCGGCCTCGATGCCTTTTACGCGGTCCGACGTGGCCCCCCAATCGCTGACGACTATGCCCTCAAATCCCCATTCGTCACGCAGAATGTCGGTGAGCAAATACTTGTTTTCGCTGGCATAGGTGCCGTTTATGCGGTTGTACGAGCACATAACGGTGGCGGGTTGCGCCTGTTTGACGGCATACTCAAAGGCGGGCAGATATATCTCGCGCAAGGTGCGCTCGTCCACCACCTCGGATATGCTCATGCGCAGGTATTCCTGACTGTTGACGGCAAAGTGTTTGAGCGAGGTGCCTATGCCCGTGGATTGCACGCCTTGAATGTAGCCGGCGGCCAAACGTCCCGCCAAGAAAGGATCTTCGCTATAATACTCGAAGTTGCGGCCGCCTCGGGGCGAACGCTTGATGTTGGTGCCGGGGCCCAATACCGTTACCACCTGTTGATCGCGTGCTTCGTCGGCAATGCGCCGCCCCATCTCGCCCAATAGCTGCGGATCCCACGTGCTGGCGCAGGTAACGGCGGGCGGAAAGCAAGTGGCGGGGATAGAGGTTTTGAGACCCACCGATTTGTCGTTTTCGTCCTCTTTGCGCATACCGTGCGGGCCGTCCGTCATCATCACCGAGGGGATTTTGAGGCGATCGTTGGGCTTGGTATGCCAAAAATCGAGGCCCGAGCACAGCGCCGCTTTTTCATCTATCGTCATTTCGGCCAATAGTCGTTGTATTCGTTCTTCCATATACGCTCCTTCGGGCATTGCCCTTGGTATGTAATTATGTTAATTATATATTACAAAACCTTGCGTGTCAATATCCATTTTGGCGGGCTTGGCGGTTTTGCGCACAAGGAGCGCAAGGTATTGACTTTTGGGCGCGAAGGCGTTACAATAGATAAGGTATATCCAAAGGATATAAAACGATATGATTTACGGCAACACAGACGGTATCAAACGTGCAACGCTATGGCAAATGAAGGAGTGGGAGCAGGAGTATGACCGCACTTTGTTTGTAGATAGAGAATTGTTGCAAAATATGGTGAAAACTTCGCTTTCGCTCAACCGCGAATTGTGTGTTTTTATTGCGCGCAACGGTCGCTTGCTGGCCATAGGCATAGGCAATGCCACTACGGTACCGCTCAAAGATCTTCGGCAAAAGCGCGCCGACAAACGCTTGGCCGGGGTGCGGTGCATACATACCCACCCCAACGCCTCGGGGCATCTTAGCGACGTTGACGTCAGCGCATTGGTGTCCGGCCGCTACGACTGTATGTGCGCCGTGGGCATAAAAGACGGCCGCGTGGTGGACATGGAGGTGGCCTACTTGACCGCCGGCGGGGTAGAGAAACTGTATATTCGCGGCAGTCACTTCGACGACGGCGACCTTTTGCGCCGCATTGGGTTGGCCGAGGCCGATACCAAGGATAAGGTCTTGCCCCAAACGGGTGCGCGCCGCGCCATGTTGGTGCACGCCGGGCAGGACTCCGACATCGAGCAATCGTTGGAAGAGTTGGCCGCGCTCTCTAAGACTTTGGGCTACCAAACGGTGGGTACAATGGTGCAAAAACGAGACCCCGATCGCAGTACCTACGTGGGTAGCGGCAAGGTGGGCGAGTTGGCGCTGGAGTGTCAGGTGCGCCACGCCGATACCGTTATTTGCGACCATCAACTCAGCGCCTTGCAATTCAAAAACCTTGCGGAAGCATTGGGGTTGGCATTGCTGGATAGAACGGGCATCATTTTGGATATTTTCGCCAAACACGCCACCACTAACGAAGGCAAGTTGCAGGTGGAGTTGGCGCGATTGCAGCATCGGTTGCCCATGGTAGCGGGCGCCGGCGAAAGTATGGGACGCCAGCGCGGCGGATTGCACGCCGTAGCGGGCGCCGGCGAAACCAAGGCCGAAATGGATCGCCGTGCGATACGTCGCCAAATCGGTCAAGTGCGCGAAAAGTTGCAAAAACTACAATCCGAGCGCGATACGCGCCGCCAAACCCGCGCCGCGGGCGGGCTGAAAAACGTGGTGATCGTCGGCTATACCAACGCGGGCAAAAGTACCTTGATGAATTATATCACCAAGGCGGGCGTGTTGGAGGAAAACAAGTTGTTTGCCACGTTGGACTCCGTCAGTCGCACCGTGTGGGACGATGGCTACAAATACCTTTTGACGGACACGGTGGGCTTTATACGCCGCTTGCCGCACGAATTTGTGGAAGCGTTCAAGAGCACCTTGGACGAGGCGAGGTACGCCGATCTGTTGTTGCACGTGGTGGACGCAAGCAGTCCGCAGCTTTTGGAGGAGTACGACGTGGTGCTCGGCGTGTTGGCCGAGATAGGCGCGTTCGCCCCCGTGTTGACGGTGTACAACAAGTGCGACCGCGGGCTACAGACCGAGTTGCCCCAACGGGTGGATTCGGTGGTGGTCAGCGCCAAGACGGGCCAAGGCATAGACGAATTGAAAAAGAGAATAAAAGAAATATTGACCAAAGGAGATTGATATGACAAGATTTGCAATAGGCGCGGCTCCCGCCGCCAGCGAAAATACGTATGTGTTTGGCGAAACGCGCATTAGCGTCATATGCGACGGCCTGCTGCGCGTAGAAACCAAACCCTACGTCGATTTGGCCACCCAAAAGGTGTGGCGTCGTAACTTGGGTGCGGTGGTGTATCAAACGGCACAGCAGAACGGTACGTTGACCGTCACGACCAAGCGCGCCACGTTCGCGGTCAGCGACAAGGGCAAGTTGCTGTACGTAAAGATGGGCGACAACGTCATCACCAACTTCGAGCGCGGCAACTTGCGCGGTACGGCGCGCACGCTCGACAACACGCTGGGGCCCATTCGATTGGACAAGGGCATCGTATCCACCGGCGGTGTGAGCATCATGCGGGACGACAGCCTTTTGCTCGACGGCGACAAGATAGTGCAGCGTAAGGGCGGCAAGGACTACTATGTGTTTGCCTATGGCCGCGACTACCGCGAGTGGATGCGCGCGTTTTATGGCATTGCGGGCGAGGTGCCCCTCATTCCGCGCTACGCATTGGGCAACTGGTGGAGCCGCTACAAGGCCTATACCCAAGAGGAATATCTCGACGTCATCGAGCACTTCGAACGCGAAAAGATACCCGTAACGGTGGCCACCATAGATATGGATTGGCATTGGGTGGACGTGATCAAGCGTTTTGGCAAAGGTGCCAAGCCCAAGCCAACCCCCAACATCGAAGATAGATTTATGAGTCGCTTTATGCCCGGCTGGACGGGGTATAGCTGGAATACCGACCTTTTCCCCGACCACAAGGCTATGCTGGATAGGCTCAAGTCCACGGGCTACCACGTCACGCTCAACGTGCATCCGTCGCACGGGGTGCGACCCTACGAGGACGCGTACGGCGCAATGTGCGAGGCCATGGGGTTGGACGCAAGCAAAAAGCCCTATATCGAGTTTAAGTTGGGCGACAAAAAGTTTTTGAACGCCTACTTCGACGTGCTACATCACCCCTTGGAAGAGGAGGGTGTGGATTTTTGGTGGCTCGATTGGCAGCAGGGTACGAATTCGGATGTAAAGGGTCTGGATCCGTTGTGGGCGCTCAATCACTACCACTATCTCGACGCCGACCGCGGCGAAAAGCGCCCCCTCATTTTGTCGCGCTATGCCAAGGAGGGCTCGCACCGCTATCCGCTTGGGTTCTCGGGCGATAGTTGCCAAAATTGGGCGAGTTTGGCGTTTCAACCCTATTTTACGGCCAATGCCGCCAACGCCGGCTACACTTGGTGGAGCCACGACATAGGCGGCCATCACTTGCGGCGCAAGGATGACGAACTCTACTTGCGTTGGGTACAATTCGGCGTGTTCAGCCCCATTCATCGATTGCACTCCACGTCCAACGAGTTCATGGGCAAGGAGCCTTGGAAGTGCGGCGGCGAAGCCCACCGAATCATACGCGATTATATGCGTTTGAGGCATCGTTTGATTCCCTATATCTATTCGGCGGCATATCGCACCCACACCGAGGGGGTGGCGCTATGCGAGCCCATGTACTACGGCAATCCCCTGAGCCCCGAGGCGTATACCGTGCCCAATCAATATCGCTTCGGTTCCCAACTGATTGTGGCGCCCATCTGCGAGCGCGTCAACAAAAAAACGTTGCGTGCCTCGGCCAAAGTTTGGTTGCCGGAGGGCACCTACACCGACATCTTTACGGGCGACGTGTACCGTGGCGGTCGCTACTATACGATGTGCCGCGATACGCAAAGCATACCCGTGTTGGCCTCGGCGGGCGCCATTATCCCCATGTATGCGTCGGCCGACGGCAACGACGTGTCGTGCGATCAGGATATGGAGATCCGCTTTTACCACGGCAACGGTCAATTCGACTTATATGAGGACGACGGCGAAACCAAGGCGTATAGACAAGGCAAATTTGCCCAAACTTCGATAGCACTGCGTGAGGTGGGCGACGCGCTCACCGTCGAGATAGCGCCCCCCACGGGCGACCCGTCGGTGCTGCCCGCGCAGCGTACCGTTACGCTGCATTTTGCCGACGTGGAGGCCGCCGTTTTGGAGGACGGCACGCCTCTCGTGGACGGTAAGGTGACCATCACCTTCGACACGGCCAAGGGGTATACGCTGCGCTTGACTTCGTGCGTGTGGAACGCCAACCGCCCCCTAAAGGAGCAAGTGATAGATATCATATCGAGTTATCAACTTAAGCACGGCTCCAAGCGTATGCGCTTTGGCGCCATGCTCAAGTGCCCCACCAAAAAGATGCCCGCCGGCAAAGCGTTGCGACTGCCCGTGGAAGAGGTGCAAGCCATGCACGACGAGGATTAGAAAATTACGCACCAAGTAGCGAAAGGAGAGTATATATGAGAAAATTCAAAACGGAATCGCAAAAAATCTTGGACATTATGATCAACTCTATCTACACCAACAAGGAGATTTTCTTGCGCGAGTTGATCTCCAACTGTTCGGACGCCATCGACAAACTGTACTTTAAGAGTTTGACCGAGAACATCAGCGGCCTCACGCGAGATGATTTTTATATTCGTGTGGACGTAGACAAAGAGCAGCGCACTATCACCGTAAGCGACAACGGCATAGGTATGAGTGCCGACGAGTTGGACTCCAATTTGGGCGTCATCGCGCGTTCGGGCTCGCTGGACTTCAAACAGCAAAACACCGACGAGAATATCGACATCATCGGTCAATTCGGCGTGGGGTTTTATTCGGCGTTTATGGTGGCGAAAAAAGTGCGTGTGCTGTCGCGCAAATACGGCGAGGACAATGCCAACGTATGGACTTCCAACGGTGTGGAAGGGTATGATATCAAACCCTCTACCAAGGACACCAACGGCACCGAGATAACCCTCTATCTGAAAGATAATACGGAAGAGGAAGACTACGACCGCTTTTTGCAAGAGTACACCTTGCGCGATCTGATCAAAAAATACAGCGACTATATCCGCTATCCCATACGAATGACGGTGAGCGAATGGCAACCCGCCGACGAAGAGGGCGGCGAGGAAAAAGAGACCAAAGTGGACAAGACCATCAACTCGATGACGCCGCTGTGGGTCAAAAACAAAAACGAGGTCAAAGAAGAGGAATACAACGAGTTTTATAAGTCCAACTTTCACGACTACGAGGCGCCGCTACTTGTCATTCACACCAAAGTGGAGGGCAAGGTGGACTACAAGGCGTTGCTGTTCATCCCCGCCCGCGCACCCTATGACTACTATAGCAAAAACTACGAAAAAGGTCTCAAATTGTACACGGCAGGCGTGATGATCAGCGAAAAATGCGCCGATTTGTTGCCCGACTGCTTCTCGTTTGTGCGTGGCTTGGTCGATAGCGATCTGCCCCTCAATATTTCGCGCGAGACCATACAACAAAATCATCAACTCAAGGGCATTGCCGACAATCTCAAGAGCAAGATCCAAAAGGAATTACTCTCTTTGATGGGCAAAGACCGCCAAAAATACGAAGACTTCTACAAAGCATTTGGGTTGCAACTCAAATACGGCGCCTATGCCGATTGGGGTATGAACAAAGAATTGTTGCAAGACCTCTTGTTGTGGCGTAGCGTCAAAGAGGATAAACTCGTATCTCTCAAAGAGTACGTCGAAGCAATGCCCGAAGGGCAGACTTCCATCTACTACGGTATAGGCAAATCGGTGGCTATGGTCAAGGCGATGCCGCAAAGCGAGCAGTTGCTGGACAAAGGCTATGATATCCTTTGCTTCGATACGGATATAGACGAATTTGCCGTAAAGATGCTGCGCGACTATAAGGAGAAATCCTTTGCCAACATCGCCGACGAGGCGGTAGAGGACGACGACGCCGCGCCCGATGCGCACCAAGACGTGCTCGACTTTGCCAAACAACGTTTGGGCGACAAGGTGGCCAAAGTGAAACCTACCACCCGACTCAAATCGCACGCGGTGTGCCTAACGGCAATGGGCGACGTGAGTTTGGAGATGGAGCGCGTACTCAACGCTATGCCCAATGCGGAGGGCAACGTGCGCGCCGAGCGTGTGCTCGAGATCAACGTCGAACACCCCGTATTTGCCAAACTGTGCGCTCTGTACGGCACCGATCAGGAGGCCGCCGGCGACTTGGTGGACGTGCTGTATGCGCACGCGTGTATGTCGGTGGGGCTCAATATCGACAACCCAGCCGAATACGTGGCCAAGGTAACCAAACTCTTGACGGACTGAACGAAATGGTAACAAAAAAATGCACCTGCCATTGGGGCAGGTGCATTTTTTGTTTCGGCTACGCCGGCATCTTTCGCTATTTGCGTTCAAACGTCCAGTCGGGATAGGCCTCGCGATAGGCCGACAACAGGGCATTGGGCACGTAGATGGTGCGCGTAGATAGGAATATGGACATAGACGCCGAACTAATATCGACCATCGTGGCGGAATCGAGATATACCGAGGTGACGGTGCTCAACTTGTTGATGTTGTTGTCGAAGTCGCTAGACAGTGTGGCGCCGGTAATGTGTAATGTAGCGAACGTCGCGGGATAGCGCACGTTGCCCGACGTAGTCTCGAACATGGCGGTCAGCGTAACTGCGCCCGTTACGTACAGGGTACTGAGCGCTGCAGCACCTACCAATACTTCGCTGCCTACCTCGTCGGTGTTGATGGTGACGGTGGCAAGGGCTGTGCATCCGTCGAAGATGCGGCTATCCGCCGCAATGGACGCCCCGTTGATGGTAGCGGTGGTGAGGGCTGTGCATCCGCTGAACAGGTAGCTGCTACCGCCTATAGAACCGCCGTTGATGGTGGCCGTTTTGAGCGCGGTGCAAGAGCCGAAAGCGCGCCTACCTATGCTCGTGACGGTGTTTGGTAGGGTGATAGTCGTCAGGCGGCTGCCGGCAAAGGCGCCGGCACCTACGACTTGGTAGCCGGCCGGCACCGTCACCGAAGCGAGGGTTTTGTCCGCAAAGGCTCGTTCGCCGATGGCAAGAACGGGCACTGCCGTATTCGACGTAAACATTGCGGCCGTGCCCATCAAGGTGGGCAAGGTGCACGCCGTGGTGCCCAAATAGGTTTTGACGATGCCCGAAGCTTTGTCTTCGGCGTATTCCACCACTATGTTTTTGGTGGTGCTATTGTAGAATAAGGGCGTCAAAACCACGTCTTGGTCTATGTCGGGTAGGGTAGTGCCTATATTGCCGTATCCTTCCAAATAGTACCCCGAAAAGCTCTTGGTGCGGTCGGAGATGGTGGGGGTGGGCAAGGTGATGGTTTCGCCTTTGGCAAAATTGCCGACGCCGCCGCTTATGGTCGCGCCTTGGGCATCGTAGGTGATGGTATGGATCTGCTCTATACGTCCGTACAAATGCAGTGCCTCGGCATAGGTGTTTTTGGCAATAGTCGCTATTTGGGTTTCGTAGGTAGGCTCCAAATACCAGCCTATCCAGCGCAACGTGTCCGCATATTGGTCGGGAATGGCCACCGTGGGCAAAGTGAAGTTGGCAAAATAGGTGTACTGGTCGGCTTGGGGCAACTCGATCTCGGTGTCTTCTGCCATCATAGATACGTCCACCGTGTAGTACACGTCGTACTTTTGCTCGGCATAGGGGCAATAGAGCGTTTGGTTGGTGCTACTGATATATGCGGCCATTTTGGCCAAAGTCAACTTGCCGTCCTCGGTCACTTGTTTGGTGCAAGCCACGTCGGTATACCATTCGGTTTGGGTGGCGTAACCCTTCATCGTCATAATGGGCATAGCCAATCCGTCGGCGCCCAAGTCTTCCACCGTCAACTGCTTGGAATATGCGCCGTTCCACTCGGCTGCCGCATAGTTGGTGCTGGCGGTGGCAGAGGTCTTGTATTTGAGGGTGATGGTGTAGGTTGTCGCAGACCACTTGCCGTACAGCACCACGTCGGCGCAGTAGGGCGCACCGCTCGCCACGTTGGCGTTGCCAAGCGAGGTAACGCGATACGCTTCGTCCAGACCGGGGTCTGTGTACACGCCGCCAAGGGTATAGCCGTAGCGTTTCATCTTGTTGGCAAGAGCGCTCGTAAACTTGGCGGTGGTGTTGAGGGCGCCGCCCAACGTGTAGGTGGTGGGCAGTTTGAGCGCGTCTATCTCATCTTCACTGAAGTCGGCGTAGGTTATGGTGTATTCACCCTTTTTCCATTTGGGATAGACGTTTATATTTCGGTAGATGTTTGCCGTAGACGCTATCGCCTCGGTATAGGCGGCGTCGAGATACCAGCCCTCGAATACATAGCCGTTGGCGGTGGGAGCAAGCAGGGTGAGCGGTGCCTCCGCGCTAAATGCGGCCGTATCCCCCTCGGTGGCGTTGGGATTGTCCAATACTTGCACCGTGGTGTTGTTTACTTTGACCGTAACGAAGGTGGCTGTATAGCTGATTGCCGACCACTTGGCGTACACGGTGGTGAGATATTGCTTTTCGCCCGTGTCGGGCAAAAGCGCGTCGCCCGCTTGGGCAAACAGCGCGCTCAAATCCAGCCAATATTGCCCCGCATCGTTGGTGGCGACGGGGGTGGTGCAATTCTTGTCTACGTACCAGCCCTCGAAGGTATACCCCGGGCGTGTGGGGGTATATAGCAATACGTCGTCGGAGTAGTAGGAGACGTCGGTGGTTTGGTCGGCCGCCAGCGCGCCGACAAAGTCGCCGCCGCCCGCGGAAAGGAAGCGCACGCCGTATACGGTGGGCGTCCACTTGCAATAGAGATCGGTCACGTCATAGGTGCCTTGGGGCAGGCTGCCCATACGCGTTTCGGGGCGATACTCGGTGGTGGGAAACCAGCCGCCAAAGGTATTGTATTTGGCCTGCGGCATAGGTGCAAACGCAAAGTCGTCGCTTTCCACGGTGTAGTCCAGGGTATATACGGTGCCGTTGACGGCAGTGAGGCCGTTGAGGCGCGTGGTAAGCAAGGCTTCGTCTATCATATAGTGGAAAGTGAGGGTATAGGGCACCGCTATCCACTTGGCGTAGAAGAAAAGATTGACGTCGTATTGGCAACTCTTTATCTCGGTGTACACCTCGCCCGTCAGAGCGGCGTTGCGCCGCCAACCCGCAAAGCGATAGCCGCCGCGCGTGGGCGTGGGCAGTGTGGCGCCCAAATAGGTGTCGTAGGTGTCGTATTCTACCACGTCGTCGTAGCCATAGTAATAGGTAACGTTGCGTGTGCGTCCTTTCCAAACCGCCGTCAGAGTCTTGCCGTCATAGGCTGCCAAGGCTTGGGTAGAAAGGGAGATGTGCTCGTTGCCCTCGTCGTCCAAAACGTAGAGAGACAGGGGGGGCAGTTCATCGTCCCCTGCATAGTACCAATAGTCCAGGTCGCAGTTGGTCCCTTTGGATGCGGCGTGCCAAGCGGCGAGATACGCTTCGTCCTCATCTTCACCTATGGCAAAGGTCAACACGTCCGTCTTGCCACCCGCAAGGCGCAGCGAATACACGATCGTCGTTTTGGCATATAGGGTAAAGTCGGCGGTGTATGCGCCGCGTTTGAGTACGTATTGGCCGTTTTGGCTGTAGAACGCCCGCGTGCATTGTTGGTCCAGATACCAGCCCTCGAAGCGGTAGCCCGTCAGTTGTGCCGGCTCGATGACGGTGTCGGTGCTGTTGATGCTAAAACTTTTGCGGTTGCCGATGACGTTGCCGTTGGACGCCTGCACAAAGGTGATATAGTAGGTTTCGGCGCTCCAGTTGGCGTGCAGGGTAAGGTCTCCTACCAATCCGCTGAGTGTGTCTATTACGTTGCGGCCCGCTTGGTCGGTGCTCCAACCCATAAATACGTAGCCCGCCCGCAAAGGCGTGGGCAACAGGCGCGAATCCTGCGTGGTGTAGGTGGCGGCGGCAAAATCCTCTTTGTTTTGCACCGGATAGGCCGCCGAATCGTGCAGGTCGTACGTCAAATCGTAAGTGATGGCGCGCCAAACGGCCACCAATTCGAGGTTTTCGGCAAAAGTGCCCGGCAGTATGGTCTCATGCTCGATGGGCGTACCATTGTAGGCATAGTACAAAAACTCGTAGCCCTCGGCGGGTGCCAAAGGCGGCTCGAGCGTGATGGTGTCGTTGATGGTGAAGTAGCGCGTACTGCCGTAAGCGGTGCCGAAACTGGTGATTTTGATGTAGTAATCTTGTATCTGCCACTTGGCCACCAGGTATAAATCGCGCGTTACCTCGGCGCCAAAGTCGAAACGTTCGCCGTCCTCGGTGTCTACGTACCAGCCGCGGCAGATATATCCTTTGCGGCTGAAGTTTTGCTGCGCGATCTTGCCCGTTTCGGCGTCGGTGTGCTCTTCGATGGGGCTTATGCCGCCATAGTTGGGGTCAAAGGTGACGGTGTACACCTCGTGGCGCTCCACCACCGAATATTGCACGTTGACGCGCGTGCTGCGCCCGTGCGAGTCACTCACGGTCACTGCCACCGTATAGTTGTCGCCCGCTGTCTCCGCCGCAAAGGTGCGGTCTATAGCGTTTGCCGTATTGACGAATATCTCGGCTGTGGTGCCGTCGGCGTAGGTCAACACAAAGGGGTATTGCGCCAAATGGGCGGCGAATTCCGCTCGCGTGTCGCCCACAAACGCTTTGATGGGTTGGGTGTATTGGTATGCGGCCGATTCGATCTGGGCAAGAGGCTCTACCGAGTAGGTGTAATCTACCTCGATGGCGCCGTAGGGCGAATCGTAGTGCAACAGGCAGGTATAGGTGCCCGCCTTGTCTGTTTTGAACCCGCTTATCGTCATCACCGACTTGATGTTGGCGAGAGGCCAAGAGGCCTCGGTGCCGTCGTTGAAGGTGGCGTTGAGCGTGCCTTGGTAGGCAAAGGCGTCCCCGATGCGATAGGTAGCGTACTCGTCTTGCAAAGAGGCGGCGGCCACATTGGATTCGACGGGGCGCGCGTGTACCGTGTAACTGAAGCGGCAAGACTGGTCTTCGTAGTTGATCACGAGGGAATGCGTGCCTACGGCGGCGCTATCGAAGTTGTTTGCTATCATACCTCGGGTCAATTCTACCGATTCGGTGGTGCCGTCGGAGTAGGATAAAATGAGGTCGGCGCCCTCTAAATCGAGTTGGTCACCCTGTGTATATACGTTTTTGAGGGTGCTGCCGTCTACCGATATCGACACCAATTTGACATCTTCGCCGCAGGCGGAGGCAAGTAACGCGACAAACGTTGCCAACACGATCAAACATACAATTCGGCACAACTTCCTTTTCATACTCTCGTCCTTCGCGCGCTTGCGCGCGCAACACTTATTCATCATATATTATACAATAAAATATATACCTTGTCAATATCCATAAGGCGTCGCCCCATGGGGAGTACGGCGTGCGCTATGAAAAAAGCATTTTCTCGCCCTTGTCCTATTTTTCCTCTTTATTTTCGGTGTAATATGGTGTATAATATGGGTATGAAAAAATGGTTCGTTTGTGTGTGTGTGATATTGGCAGTCGCCTTAGCCGCCGCGCCCGTCGCGTTGGCCGAGGAGGCGCACTACGTCGTGCCACAAGGGACGGATATCTATTTTGAGCATTTCGATTTCGACGAAGATACGGGCGCCACGTCTCGTTCCGCGTTTTTGTTGCCCGCAGGCTTTACCGTGCAATTCAACGGCTTCACTTCGGGCAACAACAAGGCCAAGGTGTTCTTTGGCGGGCTCAATGGTTATATTTCGGCCACCGATTGGGCCAAAATGTCCGCCAATGCCTCCACTACCGCCATTGCATTGCCCTCTATAGAAGTAAAAGTGGACGATCTTACGGTCTATCGTTTTGTGGACGACGGGCGCAAAGAGGTGGCGATTGCAGGCGGGCAAAAGCTATACTATTTGGGCAACTATACCCACGTGAACGGCGTGCGCTACTACGCCACGCGCATGGAGGGGGATACTTCTTTTGTGTACTATGCCTTGGTAAGCCACGCCAACGAGGCCGAGATCGAGCAGGTTTTGCATCCCACTACCAACGTGGTAGAGGTGGTGGAGCCTACCGCCGAAGTGGAAAAAAACGAGACCAAGCAATTCGGCTGGGTGCGCTTCGTGCTTATTTTGGGCATTGTGGTGCCTCTCATTACCATTTTGTTTATGATCATCAAGCCCAAGGCCGCCAAACGCCGCCAGCATCGTGAAATATACGACGGAGACGACGATTACGACGGCATAGACGAGGTGTAGTAGTCCAAAACTCGTGCCAGCAAAAAGGGAGCGTATGCTCCCCATTTTTTTTGTGTCAAATACAAGACGAATATTCGGTGCGCAAGCGTCAATACGACGCGGTGCCGTCGGAGGCGTGCAAAGTGAAAGAGGCTCCGCAGGTGTAGGCGTCGTCAAAGGCGGCTTGCCATTGAGCGATGGTGCCTCCGAAAAAGACGTCCGTCAATTCGTAGGTATGGTCGAAGCATTCCGTTCCCAATGTCACTTGGTCGCAGGCGATGGATAGATGCTCTATATCGCTGCAATCAAAGGCGCGCGGCGCCACCACCGCGGTGGCGTGCGGCAGGGCAAGCCGCCGAATTTTGGCGCAATAGAACGCTTTGTGCCCAATGGCTTGTACGCTTGGGGGCAGCAACACTTCGCGGCATACCGTATTGGCAAAGGCCTCGTCGCCTATATGCGTAATGCCTTGGGGTAGGGCAAGCGTTTGTTTTCGCCCCATATAGCGCACCAAGGTGAGGCATTCGTTTTGGCTAAGCAGCACCAGGTCGTCCGCCACTGTCAGCCGACTGTCGCCAAGGTCGCATACGACGCTCTCGGCATAATCGGTAAGGCCACCCCATTGCCCCCATCTCGGCTTGACGTCCAGCGAGGAATGGTTGACTATTTCCACCAGGTAGCAACAGTTGCGGAACGCCCCCGCCTCTATGCGTTGCAAAGTAGAGGGCAGCGTGATGCGGTAGAGTTTGTCTTGGTCGCAAAATGCGCCTGCCGCAATGGTGCCGACGCCCTCGGGGATGATTGCCTCCCGCAGATGGGGTTTGGCGGCGTATAAAACGCCGTTTGTTATACGATACTCTTGGGTGTTTTGCATAGTTACCTCTCAATATCCATATCGCGCAAGGTCTACGGTGCCGTCCACCACCTCTACGCCTTCTTGTCGCAACAGTTGCTCCTGCACGTCCTGCCCGCCAAAGGCAAACGCCTTGCTGGTTTGTCCCAAGCGATTGACCACGCGGTGGCAGGGTATCTCGCCCGGGCTGGGATTGACGTGTAGGGCATACCCCACCACGCGGCTCCAGCGGGGATTGCCCGCTCTGGCGGCCACGGCGCCATAGGTAGAAACTTTTCCTATGGGTATTTGGCGCACTACCGCATAGATCCGTTCAAATACCGATTCACTCATCGTCCACCTCGTTCTTGTCGTCGCCGTCGGGTCGGTCGTCCTGTGCACCTTCGCCGAAAACGTCTTGGTCGGTCGGTGCCGTTGGCGCCTCGTGGCGGGTGCGTTCCTCTGTCCGTGGCTTGTATTTGGCGGTGACTTTGGCAAGCCTGCGGTCAAGATAACGTAGCACCCATTGCATCAGGTAGTCATACCCCAGCCATAGCACCGCTACGATAAGAGCAAGCACCCACAACGAGGGGCTCCAACCCAGACGTGCCAGCACGTTGGTGCCGGTTTCGCCCAAACCATATAGTGCAAACGTGCCGTATGCGCCAAATATGGCCAGCACTCCTTTGAGGGGCAGCGATATGTATAACTTTGCCTTGTAGCGCAAGCAATAACCCATCACTACGGGTTGCCAGCCGAACAAGAAGACGTAGGGGAGGGCGGCAACGGGGCCGATTATGGCTATGGCCAAGCCCCCTGTGGCGACGTACGCCAGCAAGCAGCCGCGGCGGCTTTGGACCAAAAGCGGCAGCTGCAACGCCACGCCGGACAATGCCAAAAAACTGATTTTGGCCCAAGGTACGTAATAATACAGCACTATGCCTAAAAGCGATAGTGCCGTACCAATGCCCGCTATGGCTATCTCGTAGGTGAGCGCTTTGCGTTTCATCAGCCTCTACAACAGCAGTCGCACAGGCAGTTGATGCATATCATCGTTTGGCACCAGCGGCAACACATATCTTCGGATTGCCTGGCGTCTTGCTCTTGGTAGGTGCGTTGGAAGCCGTCACTTGCCGCGCCGCTCTGCGTTTGGGCATTGTAGCCCGAGGTTTGGGTCTTATTGGCGTTGTCTATGGCGGCGTTGAGCTTACCCAACACTTCTTGGTAGTGTTGGTTGCCCGCATCCATATTGCACGCCATTTCCATTTGGTTTTTGGCCTCTGTCATCCAGCCTTTGTTGTAGTAGATGATCGCTTGATAATAGTGCCATTCCGCGTCGCGCACGCTTATGGCGTCGAGGGCTTCCTGCGCCGCGCGGTAATCCTTGTTTTTGATGTGGGCGGAGACCGCGGCAAAGGCGGCCGAGTGGTGCGGTGCGCTGTCGCCGTCTTGGGCGGGCGCGTCCTCTTGCACCGCCGATTTTTCGTCTGCCTTGGAACATATCTCTTGGTAGGCCTGCTCCAATTCGGTCAATTTGCGTGCGGCGGCTTTGCCCAAAGCACCCTCTTGGTACATTTCGTTGCGGTATTGTGCGCGCAGGCTGTAGTAAGCCTCGTCTATCTCGGTCTGGTTGGCGTCGGGACTGATCCCTAAAATCTCGTATGCGTCTTTAGACATTTTGCATTCTCCTTTTTTACTTGCAGGTAGCGAGCCCATAGCCCCATCCACAAGGTGTTGGTTACGATACCCTCGGTGCCGAATATGGGTATTTGTCGATAATTCTCTTTGACCAATGCAATGAGTTGCCGCACCTCGGCGTCCAGCGCTTCGCCGTGTTGTTGCAATAGCGTCGCTTTGTCCTTGGCGTCATACTGTAACGCCAGCGGATTGTATTGCTTTTTGCCCAGGTCGTCGTCATAGTCGTCCAATGCGTCCATCAAATAGACGTATTGGCCCAACAGATAGCCTATCATGCCCAGCTCCCCCGTATAGTATTGGTCGGCAAGGGCGCGAATAATCGATCGCATCGCTTCGCCAAATGGGTCGGCCGCCATATGCCACGAGGCGGCTTTGCTCTTTTCCACCGCGCATTGCTCGGCAAAGGCTTTGTCCAATATAGCGGCTACGTCGGGCAGTGCTTCCGTCGCTTTTTTTACTTGGCGGCGCAGCAGGCGTCGCAACGTTCTTTTGCCTTTAGTGCCGCCGTCCGCTATGTCGTCGCGGCATTTGAAATCTACCAATAGCGCGTTGAGTTGCACCATCTGGCGCATGGTGGGCGTGTCCCACACCACGGGTTTCTTCTTGAAAGGGTTGAGCACGCAGGCTTTTTGGCGTATTTCGGGCTCCTCTTTGCGCAATCCGTGCAACAGAATGCTCAAAAAAGTCACGTCATAGTTGACCGAAAGGCGCATACATTGCCCTTGACAGCGGCCGATTTGATGGCATAGCCCACAGTAATACGCGCGGTATGCGGCGTAGTCCTTCATATACAGATTGGGCTTGTCGGGCAATATATATCCAAACATAGTCTATTTGGGTTGCACAAAACCTACTTTGCGGTACACCTTGGACAGCGTCTTGTTGGCCAAGTAGCTTGCCTTTTGGGCGCCCTCTTTCATCACCTTTTCGAGGGTGCTCTTGTCGGCGATCAGTTGCTTATAAACGGCCTGTATGGGCGCCAATTTGGCAACGACGGCTTGGCCGACTTCTTCTTTGAAAGAGGCGTAACTTGCACCTTGAAAGTGTTTTTCGGCCTCTTTGACCGTATGGCCGCTCATCACCGAATAGATGGTGAGCAAATTGCTTATGCCCGGTTTGTCGGCGCGCGCTACTATCTCACTGCCACAGTCGGTTACGGCACGCTTGAATTTGCGCATAATGGTGTCCTCGTCGTCCAACAAAAATACTACGCCTTGTTGGTTGTCGTCGGTCTTGCCCATTTTGCTGGATGGATCCAAAAGATTTTGGATCTTGGCGCCGTGTGTGTTAAAGATGCCTTCGGGCACCACAAACGTGGGCGAGTAGCGGTTGTTGAACCGCTCGGCTATGGTACGTGCCAACTCCAAGTGTTGTTTTTGGTCTTTGCCAATGGGCACGCGGTCGGCTTGGTACAGCAAGATATCGGCGGCCATCAGGGTGGGGTAGGCAAATAGGCCTACGTTTACGTTCTCGGGATTTTTGGCGCTCTTGTCCTTGAATTGCGTCATACGGCGCGCCTCGCCGAATTGGGTGTAGCAGTTGAGCACCCAAGCCAACTCGGCGTGTTGGGGCACGTGCGATTGCACGAAGAGAATGCTCTTGTCGGGGTCCAGCCCGATGGCCAAAAACAGCGCCATAAAATCGTAGGTGCGGCGGCGCAAGTCTTGCGGCACGCAGTCTACGGTGATGCTGTGCATATCCGCCACCGTATAGATGCAGTCGTTTTCCTCTTGCAATTTGACCATATTGTTGAGTGCGCCGATATAATTGCCCAGTTGCAGGTCGCCGGTAGGTTTGAGTGCGCTATATACAGTCTTGTTCTCGTTCATAATCTCTCTCCGTTTTGTAGAATTTTGCGTATTTCGGCGGCTTTTTGTGGGTTTAGAAGGGCAGCGGGTATCTCCCAGCCCGACTCCAATTCGCAAAGCCGCATCGCTTTGTATTCGTCTTTGGGCGTTTCGTCCGTCAACACCTGTGCCAACGTCATTGCCTCCAGGTAGGGGTGGTGGCCAATCACTACCACCATAGGATTGCGGCTCTCCGCTTCCTCCCGGTATATGGCGGCCAATCGCGCCGCGCGCGCCGACGTGGGACTCAACAAATAGCCGCTGTCCTCCAGCACTTCCAATATGGCGTCGGCGGCCTCTTCGGCGGATACGTTGCCTTCCAATACGTCGGGGAATGCTTTTGCAAACCCTTTGGCGGCGTATGGCGCCAAAACCTGCCATCGTGGGGGCAGGGGCGCGCCTCGCTTGGCGGCGGCCAACGTTCCGTCGTCTTCGCCCACAACGGTATAGATAGGTAACCCCTCTTTTTGGGCTATGCAAGCCGCCGCAAAGGCGGGGTGCTTGCACGACACGCATACGTTGATGGGCGCACCTTGAGCCACCAAGCCTTCGGCGACCATATCGCCATAGGCGGCAGTCAGTGCGGCGACGTACAGCAATACGTCGGCTGCGGACGTTTGCCCATACGACTCGCGGTAACTATCGACATAGGTTTGGCCTATGACGCCGGCACCGAGCAGTGCGTCGTGCCACAACTCGAGCGCCCACATTCCCTCTCCCATGCGGCACAAAGCGGGTGCTTCGCCCGAGTCGAAGGAGCAGGTCGCCCATTTTTGCGGGTCTACCACTCCGTTGGCGGCCAAAACGGCGCCCAATATGGCGGGGTAGTCCAACCCCGCTATTGCAAGTAGATCGGGGTAGGGCATCAGGCATGCTGCAAGCGGTAGGCTTGCATATAGGCGGGCAACGCTTCCGCGCTCACCGTCAACACCAACTCGACGTTGTGCGCCGTGCTGATTTTGTCCAACTCGGCAAAGAATTCCGCCAAATCGTCGTATTGCTTGTGCGTCATGCGGTTGACGCCGTCTATGTAGATGCGCATAATGTCGGCGTTGGAGGCAATGAGGCCGCGGATAAACCCGCTCAGTTCCACGTCGGCGTGCACGTCGTATTCGTACACGTTGACGAGGCGTATGTTGTAGTTGACGGTGTAGGTGTAGCGGTCGGTATCCGTCAAAAAGACCGTTGCGCCGTCGCATTGCTTGGCAAATGCGTTGGCGTCCTCTATCATTGTGCCGGTTTTGCCCGAACCTTTGGGGCCGTAAATCAAACGTATCATAATCTCTTGCTCGGACGTCGGTTATATTTGGCGTGGCCAGCGACGTCGCTATATCTCAGTTTTCTCCCGTCAATTTGGCGTTTTGGTCGGCAAGGCGCAGTGCCTCGATGATTGGCATCATATCGCCGTCCAAAAAACCCTCCAAATTGTACAAAGTCATATTGATGCGGTGGTCGGTGACTCTCCCTTGCGGAAAGTTGTAGGTGCGTATGCGTTCGCTGCGGTCGCCCGAGCCGACCTGCGACTTGCGGCTTTGGGCATAGGCTTCGTCGGCTTGGCTTTGGTAGTAGTCGTACAACCTGCTCTTCAACACCTTTAGGGCCTTTTCTTTGTTTTTGAGTTGGCTTTTTTCGTCTTGGCAGGTAACCACAATGCCCGTGGGTATGTGGGTCATTCGCACCGCGCTGTCGGTGCGGTTGACGTATTGGCCGCCCGCGCCGCCCGCGCGATAGGTGTCCACCTTGATGTCGTTCATGTTCAGTTCCACGTCCACGTCCTCGGCCTCGGGCAACACGGCCACCGTGGCGGCCGACGTGTGTATGCGCCCCTGCGACTCGGTCTCGGGCACGCGCTGCACGCGGTGTGCGCCCGACTCGTATTTGAGCTTGCTATACGCGCCTTTGCCGCTTATCATAAACACGCATTCTTTTACGCCGCCCAAGTCGGTGTAGTTCATGTCTATCTCTTCTACCTTCCAGCGTTGACGCTCGGCAAAGCGCATATACATACGCAATAGATCCGCGCCGAAAAGGCTTGCCTCTTCTCCGCCCGTACCCGCGCGAATCTCCATGATCACGTTTTTGTCGTCGTTGGGGTCTTTTGGGAGCAGCAAAACCTTCAATTCATCGGTGAGGGATTGCATCTGTGTCGTGCGTTCGCCCAGTTCCTCTTTGGCCAAAGCCGTCAGTTCGGCGTCGCTGCCGTCCTGTATGATCTCTTTGCATTCCGCCGCAGCCTTTTCGGCGGCGAGGTATTCCTCGTATTTGTCCATCACTTCGCCCAAAGCCGAGTGTTCTTTGACGTATTTTTGCCAAAGGTTGCGGTCGGCTATCACCTTGGGGTCGGCGATAAGAGCGGTCAACTCTTGGTAGCGCTCTTTCAGTGCCTTTAATTTTTCAAACATGCTATCTCCTTTTTTGCTATGGCAATGCGGTCCATGCCGTTGTAGTCTTTCAGTATCTCCACTTGTGCAAAGCGAGTTTGTAGCAAGGCGCGCACGTCGTCGCCTTGCTTGTCGCCTATCTCCAACACCAGCACGCCGTCCTCTTTGAGGGGGGCGTCTTTGACGATGCGACGATAGTAATCCAAACCATCCTCGCCACCGTCCAGCGCCAACGCAGGCTCTTGCTTGACGCATGCGGGCAGGGCGCTCATTTCGTCGGTGCGGATATAGGGCGGATTGGATATGATCACGTCGAATTTGCCCTCGATCGAGGCAAATAGGTCGGACTGTACGAATTGCACTTGCACGCCCACTTCGCGTGCGTTTTGCTCGGCTACCGCGATAGCGTCAGCCGAAACGTCCGCCGCCACTACGCGCGCTTGGGTCTTGGCCGCCACGGCAATGGCAATGGCGCCCGAGCCGGTGCACATATCCAACACGTCCATATCCTTTGCGATATAGGCCAACGCTTGCTCGGTCACTTGCTCGGTCTCGGGGCGCGGTATCAGCACGCGCTTGTCCACTTTGAGGGTATAGCCGTAGAAATCGGCCGTGCCCAAAACGTATTGCAAAGGCTCACCCGCGGCCACGCGCTTGGCGTAGTCCACCGCCTTTTTGTACATGCTTTCGCTCACCGTCGCTATGGTGGACAGTTCGCTGCGCTTTACGCCCGTCAGTTCGACGAATATCCAATCGGCCAATACCGCTTTGTCCGCCGTTTTGTCCAAAATGCCTTCTACCTCGTGGCGACAACGCTCGTAGGACTTTTTCACCTCGAAAGTGGTGGTGGGCATAGTGGGGTCGGCGTCCAACTGTTGCACCGTGCTGAAGGCTTTGATGGCTACCTCCAGCATGCTGTCGTCCGGCTCGCGGGTGGTCAGCAGTTGCATGGCCATGCCGGGCGCCTTGATGGCTTTGACCAGCCAGTTGTCGAATTTGGCCAAGAATTTGAGCAATTCGTAGGCGATGCCCGCCACAAAGGGCAAAAGGGCCAGCCGTATGCCCAAATAGATGAGGCGCACCAAAACGCGGCTATCCGTCACCATCTCGGCCGACCAGCCGCATACGCCCAATATGCCCTCGACGACCGAAAAGAGCAGTATGCTCACGAGCATCACTATCACCATAAAGTTGGTGCCGCAGCGGTCGTGGTGTTTGCTCATTTTGCGCGCGTTTTCTACGGTGAGGTCGAGGCCGTGCTCAAAGCAGGCTATGGTTTTGTGCTCGGCGCCGTGGTATTGGTAGAGCCGGCGTATATCGCGCATCAAGGCTGTGGCCGCTATGTATGCGACGAAGAGCAGTATGCGCACAAATCCCTCTATGAGGTTGGATATGAGCATGCCCACGCCCTCGTTGGCGAAAAGCGAATTGAAAGCGTTGCGGTCGCCCGCCACGCCTTGGGCTATGCCGCCCGTAACGGCCCCCGCTATGACGTTGGGCAACAGCATAAACAGAGCCACGGCCAAGCCTACGCCCAGCACCACGCCCACGATCATCGCGATGGTCATCACGTCTACGTGCAATGTTTTGCTCAACCATTTTTCAAACCGAGAAGGTTGCTCCTCCTCGAAGTTTTCGCCATATACTTCGGCGGAACGCATAATGATCTTGACGCCGATGCCCATCATCGAAAAGAAGTTGAGAAAGCCCCTGAGCACAGGCACTTTCTTCCACCAAGCCGTATGGTCCGCAAGGCGTTGACTTTCCACGACGATATTGCCCGACGGATTGCGCACGGCGGTAGCGTATGCCGTAACGCCGCGCATCATCACGCCTTCCAAAACGGCTTGCCCGCCTATTTTGCTTACACATTTCCTTTTGGCCATAAATACCGAATTACCTCAAATATTTGTACTAGAATAGTAAGTATATTCCGCGTTCGTGCACTCGCGCGCGTATAAAAAAAGTGCGAAGAAACCTTCGCACCTCACTCGTCTTAGTCGCGTTTGTAACGCTTGTTGAACTTGCCGATGCGACCGCCGGTCTCCACCATTTTTTGCTTGCCGGTGTAGAAGGGATGGCATTTGCTGCAAATATCTACTTTCAACTCGCTGACGTCTTTGGTCGTGCCGGTCAGGAAAGTTTCGCCGCAGGCACAGGTAACGGTAACGGTATGATATACGGGATGTGTGCTGTTTTTCATCTATATTCACCTCTTTGTGGATAATTTCACCTTGCTATTATATACGCCTTTTGGGGTTTCGTCAACTGTTTTTTTGCGCTTGACGCCAAGTTTTATACCTTTTTTGCCCATTTGTAGCCAAAAGCGACCCGCATTGGCTGCGGGCCGCTCCTCGTCGCAAGCGATCATTCTTCGTCGGGGCTGGGTTGTGCGGGCGCGTCGCCTTGCTCGTCGTCGACGGGTGCGACTTCATCGGGTTGCCGCTCGGGCATCACGGTAATGTTGTGATCGCCCTCGTGCAAAGCCTTTATTACGCGCACCAACGCGTTGTTGAGGTACTCCACTTGGGGGCGCTCCTGCACCGTGGCCTCCAGATGGCTGCCGCCAATGCCGCTGTCGTCGGTGAGATAGACGTATACGCCGCCCGTCAAAAGACTTTGGCTGCGGAAGAAATACTCCGTCTTTTTGTCAATACCGCTCGAGGCCACCGATACGATGCGTATACCTTTTTCGGCGGCGGTAGCGACGGCTGCGTTCCAAGTCTCCACGTCCTCGTCGTGGGCGGGCGCGTCGGCAACGTGTATGATGATCTTGGTGGTTTTGGCCGACCATTGCTTGTTTACCGCCTCGGTCAGAGCGGCGTCTACCGCCTCTTCAAAGTCGCCGCCACCCGCGGCGTATTGCTCGCGGAGAAAATCCTGTTGCTTGGCTATGTCGGTGCTGAAGTCGCTGTAGAGCGTAACGTAGTCGTCGTCAGTGTCGCGGTATACCATGATGGCCAACGACACTTCTGCGCTCGTCTGTTCTTTTACGTTGGCAATAACGTAGTCGATCTCCTCTTTGAGGTAGCTTATCTCGTCGCCCATCGAGCCGGTGGTATCTATGACGAACATCAATTCGACGCGGTCGAATTTGTCGAAGTTTTCGCCACCGATATCCTCGCGGGTAAAGGTAATGGTATCGCCCTCTACGGGTTTCTCGAGAATATCGGCCAAAATGGCGTGTGATGTCGTTACTTTCAGGCCGTCCATAGTACGGGGTGCATATAGGTAGGCTACGCCCGCATTGTCGGTGCGTGCCGACGACAGCGTTTCGTTGCCGTCGTTCAAGGTAACAACCGCGCCGGGACGATCTTCTACCACCACTTTGATTTGCCTTAGCGCGTCGAAAGCGTAGTTCTCATAGAAATCGGCAAACTGTCCTTTGCCCTCTTGGGTGCTCGTCAGCAAGCCTTTCCAATAGGCAAAATATTCGTGGTCGTCGTATACGCACGCCGTCAAAGTACCCGCTTTGGGCTCGGTACCATTGCCCGCTTCTTCTGCGCTATCGAGGGTGTCACCCTCGCCGTAGTCCGGGCGGCTTTTGCCTGCGACGGAGGGCATACCCTCGCCTTTGATGCTACCGTCCGCATAGTACGGCAGCCCATCTACGCCGCCTATATCGCGGGGCAGCGGCGCGACGGCGGGCTCGTCTCCGTCGACCGCGCTCTCGGGTGAAAGATTGACGGTGCAAGCCGCCAAGCTTGCCGCCAAAACGAATATCATAAGCAGTATCAAAATGTTCTTTTTCATAAAGCTCTCCTTCGGCGAAAAAATGCGCCTTCCACTATATAACGGCGGTGCGGCGCATTTTACTCACTTCCTTTCAGTTTTCGGCAAATTCGGCCTCGACGTAATAGATGGGGCCCAGGGGTGCAAATCTATCCTCGTATTCGCTGGTGAGATTGGGAATATCCGGCGTGCGATGCAAATCGCACGAAATGCGCTTGAACCTCAGGCCATTCCGGCTCATGCTCACCAAACTGTACTCAAAAAAAGGTCGATTGTCCGTTTTTTGGCGTATGTCGCCGCCTTTTTTGAGCCAACCGCGGTAGAGATCGAGATAGCGCGCGTTGGTCAATCGCCTGTTTTCATATTGGTTTTTGGGATACGGCGAGGAAAAGTTGAGATAGATGGCGTCCACCGAGTGGGGCAAAACGTTGCGGGGCAAATATTCCACGCCGCAGTTGGCAAAACGCACGTTTTTGAGCCCAAGCGCCTTTGCCTTTTCGCACGCCGCCACTATCACGTTGGTTACGTTTTCCACCGCTACGAAATTAACGTCCGGATAGGCGGCGGCCATGCGGCACACCCACTGTCCCTTGCCGCAGCCCAATTCGAGGCGCACGGGATTGTCGTTGCCGAATACTCGGCGCCAATCCAAGGGGGCGGTAGGCGCGCTGTTGCGCGCGTCGAGGTCGTCGCTATAGCCCACGATAATGTAGTCCGCGACGGCGGCCATGCGCTCGTCCAAATACTTTTTGAGCCGCATTCTCATACTAATCTACCTTGACCACAGTAAGGGGGCCGAACAGTTGCGTCGCGCCGGTGTCGGCAAAGTAATCGCTTATGTCGGCAAAGGCCAGCCGCTTGGTGGGCAATCCTATCGTCGTAATGGCTTGCGTCGCCAAAAAGTTGATGGCGGCGGGTACGTTTTTCCCTCCGTTGGTTACCGAGGTGATATTCAGGCGTTTGGCAACCACGTTGTGCAGGTCTACCGGCAGATCGCCCAGATAGGCGTCGGGCCCTACGATGCACACGCGCCCTTGCATTTTGGTCAGGTTCAGTCCGTTTTGTACCTTGGCGCTGATGCTTTGCACGATGGCGCACTCGCACATGGCGCCGTTGGTAATGTTGCGCACGCGCTCCACGGCGCTGGCGCCCGTGGTGTCTATCACATAGGTGATGCCCAACTCCGTGGCAATGTCCAGCCCCGCCTCGTCGGCGGATACCACTATGGGTATGGCGTGGTAGTAGTCTACGATCTGCGCTGCGATAAGGCAAAAGTCGTCGGCGCCCATAATGGCAACGAATTCGCCTTCTTCCACCTTGAGCTTGTCTATGGCGCGCAACGCCAGCGCGATGAGTTCCACAAATATGGCTTCCTCATTCTTGATGCCCTCGGGCAAGGATATCACGCATTCTTTGGGTGCTATTACGTAGTCGCTTAAAAAGCCGTTGAGATCCAACCCGCGCATTTTTCCGTCCATATATGGCTTGATGAGCACGCGTTCGCCCTTCATATAGGTGGTGTCGCCCGCCGTTTCGCTGACCAACCCCAGCGCCATACGACCGGGCACTACGGGGAGTTTGGCCTTGTCCCGCCCCGCATACAACGCAAAGTCGGTGTGGGTGAGCAAAACGTCGGTGATTTTGATTTTGATCTCGTTCGCGTTGGGTTGCCCGTCCGCTTCCGATAGAGTAATGCTCTTGCTTTCGTTGATCGTCCAAGTTTTCATAACCTAACCTCGTTCGCCATTCCAATGGATATAGCGGCACTATTATACCATATATTGGGCGCCAATGCAAGTTTATTTTGTTTGGCTTGCCGCAAGGGAAAAGGGCGACGTCCCCATCGGGCGCACGCACTATACGTTATTATTACGCGCATAACATACGCGTGCGACGTACGCGCGTATGCGCAATAAAAATGAAAAAAGTTGGTCGGTCGTCGATTTTTTGCGGCGTTTAGGTTGCCAAAGAGACCTTGACGTGCTACACTAATAGTATCTTTGGCAAGGAGGCGCGGAGTATAATGGACGCAGACCCATACAGTTGCATAGCCCAATTCAAGACCGCGCAACCGAGGTAGTGCTCTTGCGTGGTTTACGCGAGAGTATTATGTTTACAGTTTCTTATCAGGATAACAATCGTATACGCGAGCTGCCGACCGAATTGGTCGCCTCTTTGGCCGACTTCAAAGGGCATTGGGTGCATATGATCAACCCCGATGACAAAGAGGTGGAGTTTGTCGAATTCAAGACGGGCGTGCCCGCCGACGTGCTCAAAGCAGCCCTTGACGAGGACGAGAAACCTCGTATCGAAAAGGAAGACGAATATTTGATGGTGTTGGTGGATATCCCCGTGATGGAAGACGACGAGGAGACAGGCAACATCAACTACACCACGTTGCCTATGTCCATCATTTTGGCGGGTAAGGCGATCATCACCGTGTGTTTGAAAGATAGCGCCGTCACGCGCGACTTTTTGCTGGGGCGCGTCAAGGACGTTACGCTCGACAAGCCCACGCGTTTCACCTTCCGTTTGCTGTTTTCGGTGGCCACCAAGTATTTGACCTACTTGCGCCAAATCGACAAATCGAGCCAAAAGATCCAAAACGAATTGCACGAGAAGATGCGCAATGAGGAGATGCTCGAACTGTTGGATATTCAGAATTCGTTGGTGTATTTCTCCAACTCGCTGCGTTCCAATATCAATATCATCGACAAACTCATCAAGTCCAATAGCTATTTGCCCAAATACGAGGAGGACCAGGATCTTATCGAGGACGTCAGCATCGAGTCGTTGCAGGCGTTGGATACTTGTAATACGTTCCGCGACATTTTGGCGGCCACCATGGAGGCGTATAGCTCGGTCATCAACAACAATATGAACAACGTAATGAAGGTGTTGACCTTCGTTACCGTCGTCATATCGGTGCCGACGTTGATATTCAGTATGTTCGGTATGAACTTGGACGGCATACCCGGCAACGCCGGTTGGGCAAGCCACAGTCCGTGGGTGTTCGGCGTGGTGTCCGGGGCCAGCATTTTGATATCCCTCGTGGCCGGTATCTTCGTTTGGCGCAAGAAAATGTAATTTTGTAAGCAAAACATGGGCCGATAATCGCGGTTTTCGCCTATTTTCGGCCAAAAATCGAGTCTTACAAAAAAAATAAAAAAAATAGCGAAAAGCGTTTGACATCTATTTTGCGGTGTGCTAATATTAATAGGCTATCGCAAAATAGCGTGCAAACCCCTTGGGGGTATAGCTCAGTTGGTAGAGCACATGCTTTGCAAGCATGGGGTCAGCGGTTCGAATCCGCTTATCTCCACCAAATATATGGGATGATAGCTCAGTCGGTTAGAGCACACGCCTGATAAGCGTGAGGTCGGTAGTTCGAGTCTACTTCATCCCACCAAGCAACTGTTGTTGCTAACGCACATTGACAACTGCATAGGAGACAAATACTGAG
>CAMPCZ010000005.1 GCA_946648015.1 uncultured Clostridia bacterium | reverse complement strand
TACACGGACTATTTGCGATGCGATTCGGCCGCCGCAAACCGCCATAGGGGCAAACAAAAAGCGGCGTGAACGCCGCTTTGTCGCTGAAATCGGTTGTAAGCCCGCCGCTATTCGGCGTCCGTTTTGTCCTCTTCGGGCAATGCGCCGGCTTCCTCGGTGGCAACCGTTGCCTCGCCGGAAACGGCCTCGACCGCAGGTTGCTTGCCGAAGAGCGCTTTGACATGGGCGCCCCGGCAGACAAAGATCTCGCGCATGATCATAGAGCCGACGAATGCGATGCTGCCGCCGAACAAGACGTCGCCCATATAGTGAGCGCCCGCCACAATGCGGCTGACGGCAACGAGGGCCGTATAGGCGACGGTACCGCACCAAAGGCCGACCTTGACCCCCGTCTTGTTGCACTTGTCGCTAAGATAAGGCAAAGCCAACAGCGAATAGATCATGCCCGCCGAGAACGTGTGCCCGCTGGGGAACGACTTGCACGCGTCGCTGGCCACAATGATGGCAGCCTTGGTCTGCGGCGTGGATGCGACCACGCCGTCGGCGGTGAGCACGCGCTTGCCGTTGAGTTGGTACCAAGGGGTATACAAACTGAAATCGTTGAGATAATTCATAGTGCGGTAGCGCACCCTGCCCACGGGTCCTTTGACGAAGTGGGGAATGAGATAGAACAAGAGGGTGGCAACGATGGCGATCGCCCACCAGATCATCTTGTCGTTGACGGCCTTGGGAATGCGTTGCCAAAGCAAAATCATGCCCACGCCGGGCACAAGCGCCACCACCACGGACAGCCCCAAAATATAGCCGGCACCCGCCGCGTGATGGGCGGCCAGCACCAAGGCGCTTTGGGAAGCGAGCTGAGAACCGATGTACTCGGCAACGTAGCTAAACAGATCCTTGACGGTGAGCGTAAAGCCCGCCACCACCATAATGGCGCCGAGCGCGGCCAAAGCGCGCAACTTGCCGCTCTTGCGTGCGAAGAACCAAAACACGATGGCACCCGCCACAGAGGCCATCAAATAGATGGGGCTGCTGCCCAACGCCTCGAAGAACAAGGCGAAGCCGTTGTTGGATATATAGCTGCCGTGCTCCTGCCCGAATGCGGGCGCCACCAAGCTATGTTTGGTGAGGATACGGCTAATCTGCAAATCGTAAAATGCGGCGACGACGGCAAGTGCGGCAAACACCACGGCGAAGCACGCCAACGAAATGATGGTCTTGGCGCGTAATGATAATTGCTTTTGCGTTTTCAACATAGGTTTGTACCCCCCGGACGGATCAGTCCTCTTCTACTTCTCTAAATAACTCGTCGTAGCGCTCAAAGGCGGCCGTAACCACATCCTCGTCTACGATATATTCAAAATATTCCTCGTCGCCGTCGCGGCGCACCGCAAATACGTACACCAAGTCCTCCTCGGCACTTTCCACCGTTTCGGGACTGACGGGAACGGCCAGCACGTAGTGCACGTCTTCCACCGCCACGCAGCCGATGATGACGAATTGGTCCTCGTTGCCTTTTTCGTCGGCGAGCGCGATAAAATCGGGGTCGCTGTCGTCCGCTATATACTCGATATCGAACTCCGCCATACGATCACCACTTGTTGTGCACGTGCTCGGCAAAGACCAAACGATCCTTGATCTCTACGACGGTGCCGTCGTCGAGCACCGCTTTGCCCGACAATTTGCCGAAGACTTGGTGCGGTATCATACACAAAATGCCCAAATCGAAGGGGGCCTGCCTGTCTATGACGGGAACGAAACTCATCTCGAAGCGGCCGTCGTTGGAACTAAACGTCCACGGCTCCGTATAGCGATAGTTGCCGTCCTCTCCCTTGGGGATATTGAAGCTGACTTCGTCGAGCTTGTGCGACTTGCCGTTGAAAAACAGCATATTTTCGCTGGCGGCCGTAGTGTTGCCGAAACCATAGCCGATATTGAAGCCGAAGCGGTCGCCCGACTCCAAGATCATTTGGCCACTGCCCCAATACCAAGTGTTGTCGTACGTCCATACGCCGCGCCCCCAATCGAGCGTGCCCAACGAGCCGTTGGCGCGATTGAACTCATATCGCACCCCGTCGAACTCGCACCAACCCTCGGCATACATACAGTTGATTTTTTGGTTGTAGTAGAAGTGTTTGTCTTTGTCGAAAGGGGTGGCGATGACCATACTCTCCTCGGGAAACCCCGTAAGCACCACGTCGAAGGTGAGAGGCTTTTTGCTATTGACGAAATTGTCGTAGGTGCCGAAGAGGTGGCGCGTCGTACCATCGTTGTCGAACGTGATGTCGATGGTGCCGGCCTTGGCCGAAACATTACCCTTTTCGCTGGTGGAGGGCATACCCACCTTGCCCAACGGCAAAACGCCCAACTCGCTGTCGTTAAACTGGAAGGGTTTGTCGCCAAAGCCCAACAAGGACACGGACAGACTGCTGACGTAGCCCACGTCGGAGATGGTAAGACACAGCCCGTAGTCTTGGTTGCCGATGTAGTAGTAGTCCCACTCCTTTATGCGCATTTTGCCCGCCTTGATATCCTTGCGGTCATATTGCCAATACAACTTTTTGGCGAAGCCGGGCTCGGCGATATTGCCTTTGGCGTCCAGCAAGCGCTGCGGCGCTTTGATCTCGTGTTGCATACCCATAACGTATCTCCTTATTATAGTTTCGTAGTAAATTTGCCACTGACTCTGGCGGCGAACACCTTGCCGCAGATCCAACTGCCTCGAATTGGGCCGTAGCTACTGCTATCCAAACTCTTGGAACGATTGTCGCCCATGATAAAGTATTCCTCTGCGCCCATTACGTGATAGAACGCCAGGGAAGAATCGCGCACGCCGCGATCGTCCTCCACGCCGTTGACGGTGAGTACGCCGTCCAATATCTGCACCGTGTCGCCGGGCACGGCCACCACGCGCTTGATCACCATTTTGTAACCGTCCTTGGCGGTGCCTTGATTGTCGTCGCCCGTGCCCATATTGAAGAAGGGCATAGCCATGATGAAATCGTCAAAAGTCTTGGTGCGCGACGCGGGGCAGCGCTGTGTGTCGTCGTTATCTCCCGTATAGCGCCACCAATCCAACCCGTAGTTGGTATAATCCTGCGGCAAATAGACCACCACCACGTCGCCGCGGTCGATGGTTTTGAACGCCTTGTTGATGTACACGGTGTCGCCCGTATCCAGCGTGTGCTGCATAGAGGGGCCCGAGATGCCTATGGGACTGACCCAAAAGAGTTGCACCAGCGCCACCGCGGACAAAACGAACATCACCACCAAGATGACTTCTACGATATAAAGCAATAATTTGCGAGGGGTAAATTTCTCTTCCATATCAGGTCCAAAGCATATTGTTGAACAAAACGCCCTCGGCGTGCGAGATGCGGATCTTTTTCATATTTTGCCAACCGCCCATAGGCAACAACGCATTGTCGCGAAAATCACCCGGCTCGAGGCGAATGCGCTGCCACTCATCGGAGGCACGCAAGAATACCCCCGCCGTATAGTCGTGGTATTGGCCGTTCTCCCACACCGTGATGATGATAGCGAAACTGCGCTCCACGGGCGAATAGGCCGACAAAGAAAACGAACCGACGGGATTGACGCGGCGCGTTTCGCCCACGCAAAAACTGACCAGGTCGCCTTTGTCGGTGTACAACCCGCCCACGCCGTTGGGGCTATAGCCCACACCATAGAGGGAGGAATCGAGCACGATATCCTGCGTTTCGGCAAAGAACGTGCCGCCCATCGAGGTGTCGTACAACAGTTTGGAGGGAGTGAGCCTGCGGCGAGGCATATCGGCAGGCAAGTCGATGCGCAACATCGTACTGGCTATCTCCACGCCGTCACGGTAGCGCACCGACGCATAGACGAACAACACTTTGTCCTCCGCCGCGACGCGCACGTTGAAAGAGCCGTCGCCATCCCCTTTTTGCGTCTGGCACTGCCAAGCGCGATAGGCCGAATCCTCCTCGTTGTAGGCATAATAGAGATTTTGCTCGGCGATTTTCTTCTCGGAAACGTCGCAAGTTACGTCGAAGTGAATGCTGCCGTCCTGTTGCAATTGATACGCGACGGTCGGATTTTTGGGCAACTCTTTGCGCTCGACGTAGCGCCCCTCTATCCAACGCCAAATAGTAAACTCGGTGCTATCCGATATTTGGGTACAAAGTCGATTGGACACCACGGTCGCGCACATTTCGGGTACGGGCAAAAGGTTGACCAAATCGTCCAACTTGTCCACGCTGTGGCCGCTATGATTGGAAGCCGTAACCACCAACATGGGGCAAGCCGTATATTTGGCATACGCCTGCGGCGACAGTGCGATAGCCCATTTTTGGGCGTTTTCGTCCTGCTCGATGGTGTCGGCCTCGTCCATTTGTACAATGCCGGAGCCAAGCAAACTGACGCCGCCGTATATGCGCGCGTCTTTGGCACATAACGGCCACAATATCTCGTTGGTCTGCTCCTCGGCAAAAGCGATGGGCATCACACGAGGATAGAGTTGCAACACGAGGGACACAAAACGGCAATACATCTTGGTCCACAACAACACGGGGCTGGCCAAAGCCGAGGGCGTGCAGTTATGCAGATTATCCTTGGCCAAAGCATATCTGCCATAGGCATAGCTACCGTCGTACTGCGTGCAAGGGTCGCCCTCGCCCGACAAATCGACGTAGCCGACAGGATAGCCTTTGGCGGCAATGCGCATTGCCGAAGGCATGGGGTCCATATTGGGTCTAGCCAAAAACAAGATGAATTTTTTGTTGTTTTTGGGACAATCGGCGGGCAACAAAATGCGCGCGAACGCGCGTACAAAGCCGTCCTCCGCTCTGAATGCGCTGAAGTACATCTCCTTGACGGTGATGTCGTCGATGGTTTGGTTGGATACGAAGTTGACGTCCAAATTGCCCGTGGGGTCAAAGTCCTGCCATAATTGCGTGGGCGTCAAAAATTTAGATTCCATATAGTCGTCTCCGTTCAGTTTATAGAATTGCTTTGAGTATTTCCTCTTTGGTCATCGACAGATTGGCCGCGATGGGAACGATCTCGTCAAGGGCGGCAGACAAGTCCTCTTTGGACACGCCGCTGGCCTGATAGAGATAACGACAAAATGCAATTTGCCTATCCTTGGGAACCTTGGGCTCCGCCAAAAGCGAACACAAGGCGTCGGCGATCTCCTCGGCATAGGTGCCCGAGATCACGCAGTCGCAGTCCAGCCCATACACCACCGAGCCGCGCACGACGTACAGCCGATAGTCCACGTCGCCCATACGCTTGCCGGGGACGTTTTGGCAAAAGTCTTGCATAAACTTGGCCATGCCCGCCGCCAGCATCGCGAATTTGAACACGGGACCGGCGCTGATCTCCTCGTACAAAGTGGAGCCCTCGATATAGTCGAGCAACACTTCGTTGTCGGCCATCTGTACCACTTTGGGCACGCGCATCGCGCGCAAGCGGAGATTGCGCAAAGTATTGTACTGCATCTCGCAAGCCGCGGGTTTGGCATACGCCAACAAATAGTATTTGGTCCCCTGCCTTTCCACCAACAGGAATTTGCACTTTTTGGACCGAATGCCGCTGATTTCTTTACAACCTATCATAAGCCATCCTCCATACTATTTCGGGCAAAGCGAAGCCATCGCCCGCTCTTTGCCAAGCCTATTATATCACAAAGATATAATAGTGTCAATAGCGACCCGCAAGAACTGCGCTCTCTACCATTGTATGCTATGCAAAGGTGTCGACCAGCGTCCACACCGCCAACAGCAGCACTGTGGCGGCCGCCGCCGAATAGCGGATCGCCTTGCGCGGCAAGCAATAGGGCGACGCCAGCGCCGCGGCGCCGTAGTATAGGGGCAGATGCCACACTTCGAATCGCAGGCCGAGGTAGCCGACGCCACCCAATGCCACCACGGCGGCATTGACGACGCGCAACACGTAGTCGAGCCCCGTAAGAAGTATGCCCAACGCGGGCACCACCGAAACCAGCGCGCACGCAAAGAGCACCACGTACACCACACTCATAACGGGTATCAGCACAAAGTTGAGCGGAATGCACAAAGGGGCAAACCCGCCGAAGAAATAGACGCTTATCGGCAAAGTAGAAAGGGTAACGGCCACGTTGAGAGCCAGCGCGTTGCCCCACCTGCCGGGCACACGGCGAAGCACTTTGCGCAAGGGCGCGTACAGCAAAACAACGCCCGCGTATGCCGCAAAACTCAACAAAAAACTAACGTCAAAAAGCCACAGCGGTCGCACCGCAAGTAGCACCAAACCGCACCCCGACAGCAGGCTGGGCGCATCGCGACGCCTACCCAAGGCCGAACAAAGCGAACCGCCCACGACAAGAGCGGTAGCGCGCCAAACCGAAGGTGCGTCGCCGCACAACCAAGCGTATACGCCCAGTACCGCCGCCAAAACGATCGTTCGCCCCCAAGATGGGCAACGCAAGCGTTTGAGCAAAAGAGCCAACAAGCCGGCAACCAAACCGACGTGCAAGCCCGACACCGCCAATAGATGCGCCGCGCCCGAAGATCGGTAGCCCGCCAACACGTCGTCGGGCACAAAGGAAGCATTGCCCGTAAGAAAGGCGTAGGCCATACCTGCCGACTGCCCGCTCATATTGCCTGCCAAGGTGCGATAGAGCGCGACTCTCACCTTTTCGGTGGCACCCAAGCGGGGTGTTGCGTCCACCATCGCAAGTCCGTCGGCACGCAGGCGGAAGTAGACCTTGCGCACGATATTGTGCATAGCGGCGCTATCGAAATAGTGCCATTTGATACCGGTCAGAGTGCCCTTTACCGACACGGTCTGCCCTATCTCGAGGGGTATGCCCACCACGTAGTCGCTCCGCCCCGCGTCCGCATACACATAGCCCATTGCGGCGGTGGTTTGATAGCGCAGATCGACCGAGGCTTTGCCGCCGACCGAGCGGCCGTTTATTTGCAAATGGTCCAGCACCAAAGCGTCTATTTTGCCGTTCTCGTCGGCAGACACCATGGCGATGCGACCCACCGTTTGCGCCGAGATCTCGTCCCCAATCATCGCGCCGAGGTATTGACCCATAGGCACCAGCATCAAATAGGCCGCAAGCAATGCCGCAAGGCACACCACGCCCACGGCGCGCCGCCTTTTGGCCAGCACGGTGGCGACCACTATGCCTATGGCGCACAAGGTCATAAGTAACCCGGTGAGCCACCAAATATCAATGGAAACGAACAAAAGACCCGCTACCAAGCACACAAGAGCCAAGGGCAACATACGCCAATGGAATACTTTGATAGCGGGCATTTTGAATTTCATCTTTGGTATAACGAATGAGATCGGGCGGCAAGTGCGCTATTGGTACAAAGCCTCCATTTTGGCCTGCCAAGCCTCGACCTCCGCGGGGTCGTACACGCGTGGTATCCGCCGCGCCAAGCGCACAGCCTTGGCGCAATCGCCCAGCAAACCCGACAGTTTGAGCAGCAAGCCCAATCGTTTGCGCCCCTTGACGCCTTTTTGCACCAATTCGCCAAAACGCAGCTTGATATTTTCGCCCGCGGCGCCCGCGTTGATATTGTCCGCGGACAGCACGCCGCTCTCAAACAACCAACGCACGTCGGCAGGATCGGCCGACAACAACCAGCGTTTCATGACGTCTACGCCGCAATGCTCGGCGCCGCAATAATCGTAGTAGGCCACCTGATAATGCCACAGCGCCTCTTTGCTGACGCTCTGTCTGTCCACCACCGTTTCGGCCAATATGCGCCCTGCCACCATTCCGGCAGCCATACCCGAGCCCAGCATAGGTATGGTCATAAAGGCGCTGTCGCCAAGCGACGCGTAGCCGTCGGCCACCATTCGCCAAGCGGGATGCCGCACGGGGATACGGTACACCGCACCGCCCGACGTCAACTCGTCGGTGAGGATGGGATTGTCCTCGCGCAACTTTGCAAGCAACGTGGCCAGCGCGTCCTCCCCCAAGTCGCCCAAGCGGCCGATGAGTACGTCCACGGTGGGTTGCGTGGGGTCGGCTATGCACCAGCTGATGCCTTTGCCGCCCTCGTGCAACAAATACACGCGATTGGTTTCGTTATCCGCCACGCTTACGCCCTCTCGGCGGCTGTAAAACGCGCGGTATGCACAAAAAACCTCGTCGCGGTACGCTTCGCGCCGTATGCCGCAAGAAGGGGGCAGAGCACGACGGATCGCGCTATCCACGCCGGCGTTGTCCACCACCAAAGCGTACGGTATATTTTGGTCGTCTACCGTGAGCCCCACCACCAGATCGTCCTCCACCCAAAGCGACGCCTCCGTCTCAAAAACAAAACGCGCGCCTTCGGCTTGGGCTTGGGCGACAAGCCAATGCAGCAGCCCCCGCCGCGAAATGGATACGTCGGTAGGCTGTGGCAAACCGGCATAGACGTGCATGGTGGAAAGAGGGGGTACGAACGTCCAATTTCGCTTGGGATAATAGAGGTTTTCGGGTGGCATACCGAGGCCTATATCCTTGAAGGATTCCACCGCTATATCGTCGTGCCAAGAATAGGTAACGTCGTCGAGCGAGCAACGCTCGTAGACCGTAACGTCATACCCGTTTCGCGCCAAATAAAATGCGCACACCACACCGCCGACGCCGGCGCCGACCACAGCTATTTTGATCATAGACCCTCCTAAAAAATTACGTAATTGCCGGGGGTGATGAACCAACCCGACGCCAACGCCAATACCACGGGTATGGCGACTTGGTGCAAGATGACGATCTCCAACGTATGCCGCCCCACAAAGCATACGGGCCGATGCCAAGCGCGGTCGAGGCGCGGCAACAGCGTGCGTTTTGTGGGATACAGAAGCGGCACCAAAGCGGCGCCCCACAACACGCGGGAAACGAAAGGAACGGCAAGATAGGGCGAATAGCCGCGAAGCGCCTCTATATACCCCATCATGGGGAAGCTGTCGCCCGGCGTAAAGAGATAGCTGCTACCCATTTTGGGCGAAATGATACACAACCACGCGGGGCGGGCGGGCCAGCTATGACGGTCGAGGTAGAATACCCCCACCAAATAGAATGCCAGCCCCAACGCAAAAAAGGTGGCGATTTGGGCGGCGCGGTTGCGGCGCACGGCGCCGTATACGACGGCCACCAGCAACGAAGCGGCGGCCAACATATGCAGCACGCCCCAGCGCACCACGATGCCCTCACCCATGCCCCAATTCTCGGCGAGCGAGGTGCCCATCGTCAAAATGACGGCGCACACCGCTATCTTGGCGGTGTGCAAGTAGTTGTTGCGGCTAAAGGCCACGCTCATGCCGCACAGCACAAAGAAACCCCACAATACGACGTCGTGGACCCATTCGCGCGCGGGGTTTTCCCAATAAAATTGGCAAAACGCCACCATTTTGGCCGCGAAAGCATTGCCCGAATAGGCCCAAGCGTCGCCAAACATATAGGGGTAACCAATATCAAAAAAGGTGTGATCCATTATCATCAGCAAAATGAACACACCCCGCAAAAAATCGAGTTCCCAAATGCGTCGGCGCGCCGCAGGCAACAGACGCCGATCGGGCAAGGGCATACCCTCGTACCAAGTGGTCATACTATGCCCCCGCCGACGATTTGGGCTTATCCACCCGCTTGAGAAAACTGATCGGGTGAACGCGGTCATCGAGATAAACGTCGAAATAATCCTCGTATTCGTGCACCAAATGGTCGGGATTTTGCTCGCTGTAGTAGATGAACAAAGGCCGAGCGGCCGAAGCGGACTCCTGCGCGGTGTCGGCTACCACACGCGTGCGGCGACGAGCGCGGCGACGCTCCCCCGCGACGCGGCGCACGGCGTCGGCACTGCCCTGCACCACCGACGAAACGGGCTTTTTGCCATAGGAGCGCACGAATATGCAAACGGCCACGCCAAAGCACAACGCCAAGCCCACGTAAAACAAAATCATATTGATGCTGACGACCGAAAAACTAAAAGCGCCCAGCCCCACAAAGACCGTGCCCAACAAAAAGTAGAAAAAAGGAACGTACAAGCCAAAATAGACGATGACGTTGGCCAAAATTTTGATAAACTGCCATATCACCGTCCCCACTATCTTGAGCGCCAACATTACCGCCACGCCCAAGAAGAACTTGCTCGTACTGCTTTTGTCTGCCATACTAACCTCTGGTCGCCAAAGGCGACACTAATGATTATACCACAATCGAGCATCGTATTCAAGTAAAAATGCAAAATCCCGCAAAACCGCTATAGAAAGCGCACCGCCCAGCACGAAAAAAGCGCTCCCGCGACGGTACAAGCAAAAGCGACGGGCAAACCATAGCGCAAGCGTTTGTTGCTGACCGTGCCGAAGTAGACGGCGGCCACGTACAACACCGTTTCGCTGCTGCCCACCAACACCGACGCGGCGCGCGCAACGTCGCTGTCGGCGCCGTAGTCCACGATGATCTGCTCCAACACGGCCAATGACCCCGAGCCGGACAGCGGTTTGACCAGCAGCAAGGGCACCAACTCGGCAGGAATGCCCACCGCCGACAATACGGGAGATAGGAACGCGGCCACCTTGTCCTGCAAACCGCTTGCGGCAAACAGATGTACACACACGAATACCGCCGCCAAGTAGGGAAACACGCCGGCTACCACCTTGAGCGCACGCCCCGCTCCCTTGACGAAACTGTCGAACAGCGGCACCTTGCACACCAGCCCCACCACGGCCACCGCCAACAGCACGGCGGGCAATATATAGTCGGCGGCATTCAATGGTAAAACTATCGTTTGCATCGTTTTTGGCGCATACGTTGGGGCATTTTGGCACCGACGATGCGCACAACATTCACCGTCAGCAGCCCAAAAACGGCGGTGGCAAGCGAACTCAAAAGCCCCGGCAAAACTATGCTTGCGGCATTGGCGGCGCCGTGCGACGCCAATAGCGCCATCACCGTGGTGGGCAACAGTTGCACCGCCGTAACGTTGAGGATAAAGAACAAAATCATATTGTCGGTGGCGGCCGCTTCGCCGTGCGACATACTCTCTACAGCGGCTATACCCATCGGCGTGGCCGCTGCGCCCAAACCCAACAGGTTGGCCGTCAGGTTGAGCCCGATAAGAGATTGCGTGCGCTCGCTTTCGCCGCGAAACAGGCGCGATAGCAAGGGGCGATAGACGCGCGCCAACAAGCGGTCGGCGCCGCTATCTTGCAATATTTGCAACACACCCAGCCACAAGGCGTACACCCCTGCCAAGCGAATGGCCAAGGCAACGGCACCCGAAGTGCCGTCGAGCAACACGCCCAACAAGGCGTCGGGCGACGAGACCGCCACCAACACCACGCCCGATACGAATAGCACCGCAAACACTACGTTCATACTGTGTTATATGCCCCTATCGCCTGCGATATGCGGCCAAGCCCCGCCTCCAAAAAATGGCAACGCCGCGGCGAGTAGGCGGGCTATTGCTGCACATACTGAATATGTCGCATCGGCTACGGCAAATCAAGGTGCGGCAAAAGAGGTATTTATGAAAGGCAAAACCAAAAGCGTCAAAAAGAGTACGAATTGCACGAGCAAAACGAGCGATTGCAGCGAAAAGACAACGGATTGCGGCAAATCCGCAGGCAACGGCAAAAACAGCACCAAGGATTGCGGTAAATCCTAACAACGACAAAAAAGCGAGGACGTCCTCGCTTTTTTGATACATTTTTTTGAGCGTACACTACATATTCCCGTAGACGGTGCGACAAATATATTCGGCATAGCATCGCGCCACATTGACGCCCGTCGTGCGCTCAAGCCCCCCGAAAAAGGCATTGGAATTGACCTCGCAAAGCACAAAGCCGTCGGGCCCGAACAAGAAGTCGACGCCGCAATAGTCCAGCCCCAACAATTCGCTGATGCGGCGACACTCATCGGCAAGAGCGGCAGGCACTCGATAGGGCGTGGCCGTACCGCCCAACTCGATGTTGGAGCGAAAATCCCCGCCGGAGCGACGCAGCATGGCGGCAACCACCTCGCCGCCTATCACCAGCACGCGCACGTCGCGGCCGCAAGATGTGCCCACGTAGCGCTGAAAGAGATGCGGTTTGCATTTGAGCCGCGAGAGCACGTCGCAAAGCGCGGCCCTGTCGTCCACCTTGTAGACGCCCTTGCCCAGCGAGCCGAAACTCGACTTGACGACCATAGGATACCCGAGCCTTGCCTCCACGTCGGCATACACGGCCTCGGGAATGGCGGCACCGTTGTCGAAGCACAGCAATCCCGGCAAAGTGTAGGGCACGGCAATGCCCGCCTCTGCCAAACGCACGAACGTGGTCATCTTGTCATCGCACGCCTCTACCGACTCGGCACTATTGAATAGCCGCAAGCCCTTGGCCTGCAACAGATAGGGAACGTACTTGTCTTTGTCCAAATAAACACAAAAATCGTACTTGTCCAAGCGCAAGTCTATGTGCCCCGCGTCATCTATGGCGACGGCGAAAAAATCGTTGCGCCGCACGTCGGTCTCCACGCCCAAAGCACCCAACTCCTCGGCAAGGCGTCGGGATTGATAGAGATAACTATCCAACTGCATATAGGCATTGTTGAGAATGAGGGCGCGTTTCATACCACTATTGTAGCATAGCCGCCTACCGAAAGCAAGCGCTAACGCGCGGTGGCGCACAGCACACCCAACGCTGCGGCCAAGGTGGGTAGTCCGACGAGCAAACCGTACCCTATGAATTGCCGAAAACCGTATTTTACCTGATAGCGCGCAATAAGCGAGGTAAACATTATGCCCGCAAGGGCACCGATGGGCGTAAGAAACGCGCCCACGTTGCTGCCCACGATGGTGGCGAATACCGCCTGCCGCGCCTGCATTGCGGGCAGAGACTGCGGCAACGTGGCAAACAAAATGCTCATTGGTATGTTGTTGATGAGATTGCTGGCTACGGCCGAGGCGCCGCCATACGCCCAAATGGGGGCATTTTGCCCCAATACGCGCGCTATTTCGCCCGAAACGCCTTGGGTATCGAGCGCAATGACGATGACGAACATGGACAGCACAAAGGGCACCAACTGCCACGGCAAGCGCGCCAAAGTATGCCCCAGATAGCCCCAGCCACTGCGGGTGACAAGGCGCACCACCACGGCGCATACGCCAAGCGATAGAGCCGCCGCTACGGCGACCAGCCACATAGGTATACCCACGTAGCCGGACGCCACCAAAAAGGCAAGGCATAGCAAAAGATGCGCAAGACCCACCGCAAGATCGGGCTTGCTCTCTATGGCATAGAGTTGGGTATTGCCCGACAGCGGGCGGCGCATTTTACGCCAAAACACAAGGGCTATGATGAGCACCTGCGCAACGCCTGCCGCCACCGTAGGCAGCGCCATTACCTTGCAGTATTCCACAAAGCCTATGCCCCAATAGGTGGACAAATAGACGTTGGTGGGATTGCCGATGACCAGCATCATCGACCAAGTGTTAGCGGCGGCAAATTCGCCCACGAGATAGGGTACCGGGTCCACGTCTGTATTTTTGCAAAAAAAGCAAATGAAGGGCGTAAGCGTCAAAATGACCACGTCGTTGGACGTAAAAACGGTGAGCAGCGCAGTCAGCGCATACAAAACGAAAAAAAGCGACCATTGGCTGTGCCCCGCACGCCCCGCACATACCGACGCCAAATGCCGAAACAACCCCACTTCGTCCAAATATACCGACAAAAACGTCATAGAGAAAAACAACGCCAATATCTTGAGAGGATTGACGTCGCCCGTGGCGGTGAGGTGCTCCCATATATTTTTGGGCGAGGCAAAACCGCACGCAACCAATACGACTGCGCCTACAAGCGCCACTATCCAATAGGTGGACAGGCGCAATTTGCCCAAACGTAGGGTGGGCAAAAACAGTATGGACAGCGTCAGCAGCAAAAATGCGGCGCCCGCAATGCAAGCGGTGGCTATCATAGACCCGACGACTGCAACAAAAAAGTGGGGCGTACCCCACTTTTTGTTGTCTTGCAAAAAACTTACTTGACTTCGACCTCGGCGCCGATAGCTTTGAGTTGCTCGACGAGTTTGTCGCACTCTTCTTTGCTGACGTTCTCTTTGACGGCTTTGGGAGCGTTGTCAACGAGGGCTTTGGCTTCGCCAAGGGCCAAACCGGTGAGTTCACGCACGGTTTTGACGACTTGCAATTTGTTGGGACCGGCGGCCTTCAAGACCACGGTGAACTCGGTTTTCTCTTCGGCAGCGGGAGCGGCGGCACCGGCAGCGGGAGCAGCGGCAACGGCCACGGGGGCAGCGGCGGAAACGCCGAATTCTTCTTCGAGTGCTTTGACGAGGTTGTTGAGCTCGAGCACGGTCATACCTTTGATTTCTTCGATCATTTTGTTGATGTCAGCCATTTTTATATCCTCCAATTATTCTTCAAAAATTTGTTGCGTTGCAACCGTAGTTGCCTATTATGCTTCCTGTTTGTCGGCGATCGCCTTGAGGGCGATGGCCAAACCGCCGATAGTACCGTTGAGTACGCGCACAAAACCCGTGATGGGGGCTTGCAGCATACCGAGTACCTTCGCGACCAACACTTCCTTGGAGGGAAGCTCGGCCAATTCTTTGACTCCGTTTGCGTCGATGGCAACGTGGTCAACCATACCGCTCTTGACAGCGATCTTGCCAAATTTGGCGGTGTATTCGCACAAAATTTTGGCAGGAGCAACTGCGTCCGTATGACCGAAAGCGACCGCTGTGGGTCCCTCGAGGTCGTGGTCAAACTCGGTGTAGCCCAGCTCGTTGAGCGCAATGCGTACCAATCTGTTTTTCAGTACCTTGTACTCGACGCCGGCCTCGCGCAATTTGGCACGCAGTTCGGTATCTTGGGCGGCGGTCAAACCTTGGTAGCTCATCAGCACGATGGATTGAGCGCTTTGGATCTTCTCTTTGATTTCGTCGATGACTACTCTCTTTGCACTCAAAATGGATTCCGATGCTTTGGATGCCATGATTTACCTCCTATATTGATTCCACAAAAGTGGTGCTATACAAAATATCCTCTCGCCATACAAAGACGAGAGGACAGTAAAAGCATATCAAATGTTTACATTCACCTCGGTAAGCAACTTTAAGGCACAAGGCCACTTACTGTCTTTGTATGAACGATGATATTGTAACAGCCCGACACACAAGTGTCAACTGTTTTTTGTTATTTCGCGTAAGAAACTTTGATGCCGGGGCCCATGGTAGAGGCAACCGCGATGGACTTGAGATAAGTACCTTTGGCCGCGGAGGGTTTTGCCTTGACGATGGCGTCCATAATGGTCTCGAAGTTTTCGATGAGTTTGTCCGCGCCAAAACTCACTTTGCCGAAGGGCACGTGAATGATGGCGGCTTTGTCCAAACGATACTCGACTTTACCGGCCTTGATATCATGAATGGCTTTGGTGATATCTTGGGTAACGGTGCCACTCTTGGGGTTGGGCATCAAGCCTTTGGGGCCGAGCAAACGGGCGATACGTCCCACAACGCCCATCATGTCGGGCGTAGTGATACAGGCGTCGAAATCGAACCAGTTCTCTTTTTGGATCTTGGCGACCAATTCCTCTGCGCCTACGTAGTCCGCACCGGCGGCAGTGGCCTCGTCGGCCTTTGCGCCTTTGGCAAACACCAACACGCGCACCTTTTTACCGGTACCGTTGGGCAACACGCACACGCCACGCACTTGTTGGTCGGCATGACGGGGATCTACGCCCAAACGCACGTGCAACTCGAGCGACTCGTCGAATTTGGCACTGGCGGCCTCGACGGCCAAACGAATGGCCTCGGCATAATCGTATACTTTACCGTTTTCTACTTTGGCGGAAGCTTCTTTATATCTCTTGCTAATTTTCATATTGCTCCTCCTTAGTCTACGACGACGATGCCCATCGAACGGGCGGTGCCGGCTATCATGCTGCAAGCGGCCTCGAGGCTACCTGCGTTGAGGTCGGGCATCTTCATTTTGGCGATCTCTTCGACTTGCGCTTTGGTGATGTTGGCGACCTTGGTCTTGTTGGGCACGGCGCTACCCTTCTCGATACCGCATGCTTTGAGGATCAGCACGGGAGCGGGGGGCGTTTTGAGCACGAAACTAAAGGAACGGTCGGCATAGATAGTCATCACCACGGGAATGACCAAACCCACGTTTTTGGCGGTTTTCTCGTTGAACTCTTTGACAAAACCGGGAATGTTGATACCGTGGGGGCCCAAGGTGCTACCGACGGGGGGACCCGGGGTTGCTTTGCCGGCCGGCAGTTGTAATTTGACGATTGCATTGATTTTCTTTGCCATAGTCTACCTCCTATTTGCAAATCATGGTACGAACGAAAAGCATAGATAGATTTACTTTTCTCCCACAGACGGGGGTCGCCCTCCGCCAATATACACGCGCCTACGCGCGCTCTATTTGATTGAATTCCAGCTTGATGGGCGTGGGCTTGCCAAACATGTGCAACACGACCTCGGCCACGCCGGCGTCGCTGTCGATCTTGCTCACCTCGCCATAATAGCCCTCGAATGCACCGTTGATGATGCGCACTTGGTCGCCCTCTTCGATGCCCAAATCCTCGGCTTTCACCTTCTCCAAACCCATACGACGAATTTCGGCCGCCGTCAAAGGCTCGGGGCGACCACCCGCGCCGACGAAACCCGTTACGCCGCGGATCTTGGTTACCTTGTAGTACACGTGATCGGAATAGATCATCTTGATGAAAGCATAGGTGGGGAACTTCTTTTTCATGACCACCTTGCGCTTGCCGTTGGTCTCGACGACTTCCTCTTCCTCAAGCACTTTGACGTCGAAAATTTGGTCTTGCAAACCGTTGTTTTCGACCATCTTGAGAATGTTGTCGCGTACACTCAACTCGCTCGAAGCGCTGGTGTGAATGATGTACCAACACACTTTATCACTTGCTTCCATACGCGCTCCTTAGATTTGGGAATTCCTCAACAACAATTTGAGCAAAGCGGTCAGGCCTGCGTCAAATGCGCCGATGACCACGAGGAAGAACAGCACCACGACCAACACGACGCCGGTCTGGGCCATCACCTTGCCAAACGTGGGCCAGGACACCTTTTTGAGCTCGGATATAATGCCTTTGCAGCCGGTGCCGATGCGCTTAAAGAAGGCAACGAATTTGTTGTCTTTTTTTGCTGCGTCTTTTGGGGCATTGTTCGTCTTTGCCATACTACCCTCCAACTATTTTGCCTCTTTGTGCAAAGTGTGCTTTCTGCAGAAAGGACAATATTTGTTAAACTCCAAACGGTCGGGAGAATTCTTCTTGTTCTTTTTGGTATTGTAATTGCGCTGTTTGCACTCGCTGCAAGCCAACGTAATACGAGTACGAGCCTCTTTCGCTGCCATAATCAAACTCCTTGAAAAAATTACACCCCTTTGCGAGGTGCTAACTAACTATATCATTCTCGTAGAGAAGTGTCAACGATTTTGTGCCAATTCCTACAAAAAAATTATTTATTTTGCAGCAAAGAGGGCGGTTTATATGGACTTTCGCCCTTTCGCCGCCCTCGAAGACACTATATATTGGGTTTGTCGCCTTATTTGAGGGCGCGCTTGATCTCGTCCAACCTTGCGCCGAACTCTCGGCAGAACAATTTGTAGTCTTTGCCCTTGTTGCCGTAGGCGATGGGTTGGAAGATATTGACGTCGTTTTTGCCCACGCCCGAGCGCACCGACACCGCCTGTTGCAAGCCGTCGGTAATGATGCTCAGCATAAAGCGCGAATCCACGCTGGTGCATACCATAATTAGCCCCACCAAACCCAACAAACCGCCTACCGCATAGAAGACGTATCTGAGCCAACTCATATCCTCGAATACCGACCAATTGCCCAAAAGGTTGGGCAAAGTAAACGCCGCCGCCACACCGCCGCAAACGAGCAAAAACAAGATGCCGAAAATGAGTTTGAACACGCTAAGATGGGTAAATCTGCCGGTGGAATAGCCCGCCACTTTGTCTACGGGCAACTCTGTGTGTAGCGAAGCCTCCATCAAAAAGCGGCGATTGGTGAGATAGACGCGGCCGCCCACGCCTTTGCCGGCGAGCGCGCGGTACATGGACAGCACCTCTTCGCCCTCCGCCAAGCGGAACGTGCCGGCATAGCCCGACCTTTCTTTGCGCATCAAACGCGTATTGTAGTCGGGCAAAGGCATTGCCCGCACCACGGCGGGTTTGGGCGCTTCGCATACGGGTTGCGGACGAGGCTGTTCCGTCGTTTGCACGGGCGCGACGGGTTGCTCGGCCGGAGTAGGCGCAACAACGTTTTCCACGGCTACACCGCCTTGCGGCTCGTCCAAGGTGGGCACCTCCAACACTTGCTCGCTCGGGGCGGGCTGCTCAGCCGCCTCGGACTCTACGTCCTGCAAGTCGCCTATGGACAATTCGTCCATAGCGTCGAATTCTTCGTTGACATTTGCCATAACATTTCCTCCATTATCTGCCGACCGCCTCGCCGCCTCCACGGCACGCGGTCGCTTATGCTTATTGCGCCAACACGCGTTGCACGGCGTGCCACACGTCCTCTGCCACCTCGGCCTTGGCTCGGTTGCAATCGATCATGGCCACGTTGTCGCCAAACAGGTCGAACGCCTCGAGATAGCGCTCACGCACACGAGTTTGGTAGGCGACGGTCTCGTAGATCTCCTTGAAATTGCGATTTTGCAATCGTTGTTCCATCACGCCGACCGGCAGATCCAAATACACCACCAAGTCGGGGCGCAGCCTATGGTGTGCCGTGCGATTGAGTTCGGCCACCCAATCCACCCCCTCCGAGGCGCAGTTGTAGGCCACCGAACTGTACAAGTAGCGGTCGCACACGACGTTGACGCCCGCAAGCAAGGTTTCCTCAAGCCCGCCCGGGGCCGAAATGTGGTCGAGTCTATCGGCCAAAAACAAGGTGGCAATGGCTCGCTCATCGGCCCGCAACTCCCCCTTGAGGTAGCGCCGCAAAAGGGTGCCTATGGGGCCGTCGGTCGGCTCGGCCGTACGATACACGGCGACGCCCTCGCGTTGCATACGCTCGGCCAAGATGCGCGCGTGGCTCGATTTGCCGCTGCCGTCGATACCCTCGAATACGATAAACTTGCCTTTCATTGTCATACCTCGCTCCATTATTGTAGCACAAATACACGCGTAAAGCAATCCCTTTGCCCATTTTTGCCGTTGACAAGCGCCGCCGTCCGTTTTATAATAGACTAACGGTGGGACAACGCCCGTAGCGGAGGAAAAACGGCATGAAATTGTGGGCCAAAATCGTAGATGGCGAACACCTTAGAGCCAACATCATAGCGCGCAATGCCGCACCCCTCACGCGGGAGGAGTACGAGGCTTTTTTGGTGGAGATCTGCCAAAGGCTCGACTTATCCACCCCCGTATCCTTGGCAATGCACTTCAACCATCTGCGCCGATTCAACATTGTGGAATACAAGCCGCGCGATTTTATCGAACCCGTCGATTTTACCAAATTCACCATAGAAAACGTCGATTATGACGTATAGCGCCCCATCAGGGCGCTTTTTTTATGCCTCCGCACCGTTGTCCAAGGCTATGGCCTCGGCCACTTTCAGCCCGTCGGTCGCCGCAGACATGATGCCGCCCGCATAGCCGCAACCCTCGCCGCAAGGATAGACGCACGGGTCGGTAGGCGCGCGATAGTCGTCGCCGCGCAACACGCGCAAAGGTGCGCTCGACCGCGTTTCAAAGCCGGTAAGCACGGCGTCCTCGTCGTCGAACCCGCGTATTTTTCGGCCGAAATCGCCAAACGCGTGCCGAATGGCCGGCGCCAGGGCAAAGGGCAGATTTTGGTCGAGCCTGGCGGGTGTAACGCCGGGCATATAGGTAGGAGACACTTTGCCGAAAGCCACGGTTTGCCGCCCCGCCACAAAGTCGCCCAGTCGTTGCGCCGGCGCGCGATAGTCGCCGCCGCCCAAGCGATAGGCCGAGCGTTCCAACTGTTCCTGCAAAGCCACGCCGCCGAATAGCCGGCCTGCCAAATCGTCCGCCGTAACGCCCACCAACACCGCCGCATTGGCATTGACGCCGTCGCGTCCCGAATAGCTCATACCGTTGGTGACCACCGTTTCGCGTTCGGCCGAAGACGCCACGACGTAGCCGCCGGGGCACATACAAAAGGTATACACGCCGCCATAGGGGGTGTGCGACACCAGCTTGTAGTCGGCGGGCGGCAGCAATGGGTGTCCGTATGCTTCTTTGTACAGCGCGCGACTGACGTCCTCCTGCAAATGCTCCACGCGCAATCCCACCGCAAACGCCTTGCATTCCATGAGGTAGCCTCGGCTATGCAACAAGCGGTAGGTATCGCGGGCGCTGTGGCCTATGGCAAGCACCGCGTGGCGGGTCGTATAGCGCGCCGCGGGCGTAGTAAGCACCGCGCCCTCCGCCGACGAGACGATATCCACCACGGGCTCGTTGCAATGCACTTCGCCGCCCAGCGAACGTATGCGCTCGCGTATGCCCCGCACCACACCCACCAACTTGTCGGTGCCTACGTGGGGTTTGGCTTCATAGAGGATAGAGGGATCGGCGCCATAGCGCACGAAGGTCTCCAAAACGTAGCGTTGCATCCATTTGTCGCCCGTGCCGGTATTGAGTTTGCCGTCCGAAAAGGCGCCGGCGCCACCCTCGCCGAATTGCACGTTACACTGCTCGTCCAACACGCCGTTTTGCCAAAAATCGCGCACTTTTTGGGTGCGGGTATCCACGTCGCCGCCGCGCTCCAGCACGATGGGGCGCAACCCCGACTCGGCCAAAGACAAAGCGCACATCATGCCGGCAGGGCCAAACCCCACCACAACGGGGCGCATTTCCGGCGGGCGCGCCGCACGGGGCGCATAGCAAGGCACTGCCTCGACCTCGCGCGATAAACCCACCGTATACACCCATTTGACGGGCATACGGCGCGCGTCAACGCTACGGCGCAACACCACAAAGGTGCGCACCTGCCCCACCTTCCAGCCCAAGCGATGGCAAGCGGCGGAGCGTACGGCCGCTTGGTTTGCATCCAGCGGCATAGTCAGATTGCTAACGATTTCCATGCCCACATTATAGCATATATAGGTACAAATAGGCAGCAAAATCGGCAATTTTTCGCCCCTTTCGCCCTTTTTGTGCCAAATGCGTGCAACGCTTGGCGCTACAATAAGGCAATGAACTGCCATGCCCTCGTTTTGCGCACCATCATCCGCCACCAGCCCTGCACCAAGCTGTGCGTTAAGCAACACAGCGGTTTGAGCATGAGCACGGTGTTATCCGCGGTGGACGCGTTGGCCAAAGCGGGCTGGATAGACCTGAGCGCTCGGGCGGCACCCCGTGGCGGCAAACCGCACGCACGCATCGAGGCAAGCCGCCGCGTGCTATACGGTGCGCAAAGCACGCCCCAAGGCGTAGTGGTCAAAAGCATATCGCTACAAGGAGAAATAACCGCCGTAGACTTGCCCGCCGAAGGCCTTGACCCACTCTACGCGATAGGGGAATGTCCGTGGGCGAATGCGCACCGGGTCGCCTATCCCAAAGGGGTGGCCTGCTACCTGGCCTGCCATGGCGGCGAGGCCTACCTACACGACGATCTGCACCTATATAGAGCGGCAGGCGAACCCATAGACCTGTCGTCGCTACCCTCCCCTATGTGGCAAGGCAAGCGGCTCAGCTTCGGCGAGGCCTATCGAGTGGGCACCGAGGCACAAAAAAACCGCCTGACGGCGGAACTCACAGTGTGGCTACATACGCTACTCGGCATACGGGAAATAAGCACGCACCGCGACGTGCGATTGGACGCGGCCGACGCCGCCTGTTGGGCGGGACTGTACCACCTACTCTACGATTACTTGTGGTAGGGTGTGCCCGACGCGATGCAAAAAGCACGATAGATCTGTTCCGTCAAAACCACGCGGCACAACTGGTGCGGAAAGGTGATGCGTCCGAAACGCACCGACACGTCGGCGCGCTCCAGCACTGCCCTGCCCAAGCCGTCCGATCCGCCTATGACGAAGGTGAGGCTCTCGCCCCTATCTTGCGCCTCCTTGACCAACTGACCCAAGTCTTCGCTGGAGGCCTCTTTGCCCCCCATATCCAACACGACGCACTTGCCGCGAACGGCGGCCAGCAATCGGGCGGCCTCTTCGTCGCGCGCTTTGGCTATATCCTTGGCGGCGCGCGAGGTGTTTTTGCTCTCGGCCACTTCCACTATCTCCAAGCGGCAATAGCGCGACAAACGCTTTTGGTATTCGGCAATGGCGTCGCGCCAATACTGTTCTTTGAGTTTGCCGACGGCAACGACGTAGACGTTCATCGCATCACGCCCCACACATAAGAAAACACGGTCATGGCCAAGCACATGGCGAACGCGCCGTACATAAACAAATTGTCGGCCAAAGTCGCCCTGCCCGCGGGCCGATAGGCGTCCAGACTAAGCGCAAAGCGCTCGCTCTTTTTGGTGCGAAACAGCCACCTTTCGCGCAAGCCCTCCGGTTTGCCGCTCACCTTTTGCAAAGTGGACAAGAGCCATACCGACAGCACGAAGTTGGCGACCAACAACACCGCGCCGACCAAAAGCCCGACGTTGGATCCATAAAAAAAGTCGTCTAGCGCGGCGATCCACCGAAACGCGCCCGTAGGATGCTGCGAAGCGTAGCTTTGCACGTGCGAAAAGGCGTTGTTGCAAAAGTGCAACAGCATGGCGGGATAGATACTGTTGGTCTTGATGACCACAAAACCGAACACCATACCGCCTATGAAAGCATAGAAGAACTGCATAATATTGGTGTGCATCGCGCCGAACAGCAGGCCGCACCACACCACGCTCTCTATCTCGTTGCCGCGGTCAGACAACGCGTCCAGTACCAACCCACGGTGGGTCAGTTCCTCGAAAACGGCGGGCAACAAAGCGCCCAACGCGATCCATTTGATCAAATCACCGAAATTGGTATAGATGGTGCCGGCGCTCACGGGGAAAGTGAACTGCGCGAGGGTGAGTGCGAGCACGTTGAAACGAGACAACAGTTGGGTAGTAAAGTAAAAGGAAACGGCCAGTGGCACCACGACCAGCCACGACTTGGACGTGGTGGGCAAATGGTAGCGCCAGTTGCGCGCAAGCCTGCTGCCATACACGGCCAAAGGCTCTCCTTTGCGCGGCTTGGACAGAAGGGTGCCCACGATGGGTATCAGCCCCATACACACCATTTGGCTAAGCAACGTAAACACCATATCGGCGTCGTTGGAGGAAAGACGGGTAGGAATGACAGACACGCAAATATTGAGTATGGAGAGTGCCAACATACTGCAAAAATAGGTGATCATCAATTTGCTACGCATACTTCTCATTAGGCCATCCACCCCGATACGGTATTGATTATCCACAGCACGCCCACCACTGCAAAAGCGGCGTACATACCCCACATAGCTTGCCCCTTGACGTAGGGCGTATATTCGCCGTGTACGTCCGCAAGGCGACGCAAGCGTGCCGTAGGTCTGTCGTCGTCCGACGTCAAAGCGCCCTCTTGGGGGGGAGCGCTGCGCAAAGTGAGGCGCGCATACGCCACCAGCAACACCGAAACGATCGCCGACCCCACCACGAACATAATGAGATAGACCCACCAAGGTATTGTATACGACCACCCCGCCTGCGTATACGCAAATTCGTACAAAACGACGGCGGCGTTGTTGCAAAAATGAAACAATACCGACACCCACACGGTACGGGTGAGATGAACGAGCACCGCCATCACTATGCCGATGAGAAACTGGTGCACCAACTGCACGGGGCTACCGTGCCACAAGGCAAACAACAACGCCGACAACACTATGCCGAAATAGGTTCCCTTTTGTTTGAGCGCGCCAAACACCGCGCCGCGGCAAAGCGTCTCCTCGCCCAAGGCGGGCATAAGGGCCAAAACCACCAAGCCCAGAAGCATATTGCCCCACGAGGACGTGTAGTCCACATAATTGGGGCCGCCGTGATAGCCCATTTTGTCAAAAAGAAAAGAAACGCCCTCTGCCAAAGGCAAAAAAGCGAAGATGCACGCCAAAGCAAGCGCCGCGGCAAGACCCATCTGCCACAAGCGGGGCGCACGCGTAAGCCCCAGGGCGCGCGGCACGTCGGTGCCGTCGAAAAGACCGCCCACAAAGGTGGCTACGATATACAGAACGGGTGCCGCAAACGTGTAGCACCATTGCGCCGTGTCGTGCGGCAAAGCGGCAAACAGCACCACCTGCAACAAAAGCGAAGCGGCTACCGCCACACAAAAAACGATGCCCGCCGTATTGGGACGAAACTCTTGCCGTACGGCGGATTTCATAACTCGATGACCTCGGAGGCGGCGTTTTGCGAAGCGACCGTCCAAAGCACGTCATTCACGCCCAAACGGGCGAAAACGCTCTCCTTGGCCGCTTGCAGTGCCAGAGCGGGGGTGTTATTTTCCTCACTGAGGTGCGCCAGCACAAAGTGCTTGGTGCCCGTCGCCGCCAACTCGGCGGCGAAGGCGGCGCTTTGCGCGTTGCTGAGATGGCCTTTGTCCGAGCGGATGCGCGCCTGTAGATCGGGCGGATAGGAGCCGGTGGCCAACATCTGTAGGTCGTGGTTGGACTCCAAAATGACCAATTCGCTGCCCGATACGTTTTGGCGCACGCCGTCCGTAACTACGCCGAGGTCGGTAACGTAACTCAGGCGATGTCCGCCCATCACGAAGGTATAGCCCACCGAGCAAGCGGCGTCGTGCATGGTGCGAAACGGCATAATATAGACGCCGCCCACGCGAAAGCCGGTGTCGAAATCGGGTCGGCAAAACTGCGATATTTGGGTAGACAAACGGGCGTCCACACCGGCGGCTGTGGCGCGATTGGCCAGCACCGTGGTATGATAACGCCGCTCTATCGTAACCAAGCCGTAGGTATGGTCTATGTGCTCGTGCGTCAACAATATGGCGTCGATATCGCCGATCGTTCGGCCCAGTTTGGACAGCCCCTCCTCTACGCGACGACAAGAGATACCCGCGTCTATCAGCAAGTGGGTATTGCCGTCGGAAAGATAGGTGCAGTTGCCTTTGCTGCCGCTGGCCAGCACGCAGACGGTGGCGGACATATCAATAAAACTCCACCTTGGCGCCCACGTGGGCCACCAGATCGGCTATGGGCAGACGGATCTGCTCCATGGTGTCGCGGTCGCGCACCGTTACGGTGTCGTCGGCAAGGGTGTCAAAGTCGATGGTAACGCACATAGGCGTGCCGATTTGATCCTGCCTGCGATAGCGCTTGCCTATAGAGCCGGCCTCGTCGTAGGTGCACATAAAGTGCTTGGCCAACGCACTATAGACTTCGCGCGCCTTGTCGCCCAAATTCTTTTGCAGAGGCAGCACGGCCACTTTGTAGGGGGCGAGATAGGGATGGAAATGCATGACCACGCGGGTATCGCCACCCTCCAACTGCTCCTCGTCATAGGCCGCGCAAAGGGTGGCCAACAACAAGCGGTCGCAACCGATGCTGTACTCCACCACGCTGGGCACGTAGCGCTCGCCCGTGGTGGGGTCGAGGTATTGCATACTCTTGCCGCTATACTCTTGGTGGCGCGACAGGTCGTAATCGGTGCGGTTGTGCACGCCGTTCAGCTCGCTCCAACCGATGGGGAACAGATATTGAATATCACAAGCGGCGGCCGCATAGTGGGCCAACTTGTCGTGATCCTTGAAACGCAACTCGTTGGGATCGAAGCCCAAGTCGATGAGATACGCCCACGCCTTTTGTTTGTATTCGTCGTAGTACTTGGCGCTGTCGGCGGCGTGGCAAAACCATTGGTGCTCCATTTGCTCGAATTCGATGGTGCGGAAAATGAAGTTGCCCGGCGTTATCTCGTTGCGGAAGGATTTGCCGATTTGGGCAATGCCAAAGGGCACTTTGGCGCGCGTGGTGCGCTGTACGTTGAGGAAGTTGACAAACTCGCCTTGTGCGGTTTCGGGGCGCAAATAGATGAGATCCTGTCCCTCGTCGGTAACGCCGCGCGAGGTGGAAAACATCATATTGAATTGGCGAATGGGCGTCCAATTGTGGCGGCCGCAACGGGGGCAGTTGATGTGATGCTCCTCGATATAAGCCTCCATTTGTTCATTGGTCATCAGGTCGGGATTGACGGCGCCTTTGCTATGCTCCTCTATCAGGTTGTCGGCGCGATAGCGGGTCTTGCACTCTTTGCAATCCATCTTGGGGTCGGAAAAAGAGGCGGTATGGCCGCTGGCCTCCCACACGCGGCTGTTCATCAAAATGGCAGCGTCCACACCATAGGTGTTGGCGCTCTCTTGCACAAAACGCTTCCACCACGAACGCTTGATGTTGTTTTTGAGTTCCACGCCCAAAGGGCCGTAGTCCCAGGTGTTGGCCAAGCCACCGTAGATGTCCGAGCCGGGATAAACGAACCCGACGGTTTTGCAATGCGATACCAATTTGTCCATAGTCAAACAATCTTTAGACATAATCAATCCTCTTTTCTATATTTTGATATCAACATAATAGCAAGCCGCGCTCGGCTTTGTCAAGCAAAAGGGGCAAGACGCGCTTCTTTTGCCTCGGCAAGGCAAATTTTGCCCATCGCGTAACAATCGCCCCGCCCCCCGCATAGGCTATAGTAGAACGGCAAAACCGTTATACAAACGTATTTGGAGGTACATATTATGATGAATTTCGGCGACAATTATCTTTGGATCATTTTGCTCGTGTGCTGCTGCGGCAACAACCTGTGCGACATTTTGCCCTTGCTGCTCATTTTGGAGTGCTGCGGCTCGTGCAATACGCCCAAGATGTTCGGTCACGGCGGCTGCGGTTGCGGCAAATAAGCAAGAGGGGCGCGCACGCCCCTCTTTTTTGCAAAAAAAGGCACAGCCGTAGCTGTGCCTTTGTTGTTGCGTCGGCGGTCGATCAGATCTGTTCCGCCTCGGTCGTGGTGTAGAAGAATTTGTTCAACACTTCGGTGATGATCTCGAACCAAGCTTCATCGAGCGCTTTGCCGGATTCGTCGTTGCGAATGACTGCGTCACCCGGCTCGATGGTGATGCCTTCGACTTCCACTCTGCTACCCCACTTGGTCAACTTGGCTTGGTTGATAGCGATGGTCACGTCCTCGTCGCCCATGGCGATGCGGCAAGTTACGCTGCAATAAGGAGCGGGAATACCAAAGGACAAGGTGTTGTCTTCATCCAAGCCGGCGGTAACGCTGCTCATGCCCAAGGTGATGCCGTCGACGGTCAGGTTGTACATATCGCCTTCGTGCTTGGCGGATACGGCGTATTCGTAGGTTTCCAATTCGCCCGCGGCGTTCTTGGCAGCCAAGGTCACGTCGGCGTCAAAGCCCAAGTATTCCTCGCCGTCCCAGCTTTGGGTCACCACGATGTTCACGTATTCGTCGCTGGCAGTTCTCACGTTCTTACCGTCGCTCTCTTTGAAGCTGATGGTGATGGTGCCGTTGTTCTTGTTCCAGTTGTTGCAAACGATGCTGGCCGCATAGACGTAGTTGGTATCGGGCGTCTTGATGGACACGTCGGCCGTCATGGTGCAGCTGGCTTTCAGACCGTTGTCGTCGAAGCAGTCGGCAACGTCCACGACTACGTCGATGGTGTAACCCTCGTATTCGACGTTCACTACCAATTTGCCCTTGTTGGCCGCCGTGTAGTTCATGTCCACTTTCACTTTGGCAGCGGTAGCGTCGAACTCTTGCAATTTGGGCAGAGCCGTCTTGAGCACCGCGATCACGCTGTTGTACACTTTATAGTCGAGGTTGGCGTAGAGTTGCAGGTCGCTGAAGTCGAGTTTGTAATCGAACACTTCGGGATTGGCAGCACCGTTGTCGCCGATGAACAAATCTTTGAGTTTGCCCACGTTGGAGACGAGAGCCATAATGTCAAAGCCTTCCATCAGGGAGTCGGTTTTGCCTTCCAAGGCGAGTTGCTCGCTATATTGCTCTTTTGCACCGCTTACGATGTAGTCGATCGAGCTCTTGGCTTCACGCAAAACCTCCTCTTCGGACTCGGTGTCGATGTCGGCAAAGAGGCCGTCGATCTCTCTGAGCGCGTTCGTCTTGATACCATCCAACCATTTGCTGGAGGGCAACACGTTGCCGTCGGCGTCTTTCTCGGTTACGGTCAAAGCGTTGATACTGGCTTTGGCTTTATCTACGTCGGTCTCGAGGTCGGCATAGGTGTAGACCTTGCTGAATTGATCGACCAAAGCCCATACGTATGCGCTGATGTTGGAGATGACGCTGTCGCTATCGCGATCGCCCAAAGGTTTGATATAGTCTTCGAGCAAATTGTTGAACAGATCGGAATCGCTGGCCGCGGTCTCGTAGTACAGGCCGTCATAATAGGTCGTTACGGTCCAAGTGTCCTTGACGTTGTGGAAGTAGATGTGCAAGAACTCTTCGGCGGCCTCGCCCTTTTCGATGACGATCTCGGCAGAGCCGTCTTCCATCGCGAAGGGGTTGAAAGCGGAACGCACGGTAACGTCGTAGGTATCGTTGAACGTTTCATCGCTGTAGCCGCTCAAAGTAACTTGGGCGGTCGCTTCGGCGTTGAAGGGGCTGAAGTAGGTGTACTCTTCGTCCTTTTCACCGTTGATCTCAACGGGAACTTCGCCGATATAGAAGTCGCTGATGGTGATGGCACCGTTGATGGGGCCATACACTTTGGCCACGTCGTCGTCGCCATTCCAACGGAAATCTTTTTGCGCCGCGTTGTAGGAGATTTGCACACCGGCCAAGCGCGAATTCACGCCACTGCCGCTGACGTCAAAGCTCAGAGTCAACACACCGCCGATGCCCTTGAAGCTGCCCAGATCCAATTCACTCAAGAATTCGATGCTGCCCAAGATGGGGTTGACGGCTTGCGAAACCATGGGGCCGATGGTGGGGTTGTTCAACAACATTTGCAGTTTGGCGTCGAGGTCGAGGCTATATTGATAGCGAGTGTTGGCGCCCACTTTGACAGAACCGCAGTCGAACATACCGCCCACGATACCGACGATGGTGCCCACCAACTGTTGACCGGTCAACTCGGTGATAGCGGTCTTGATGCTGGTGTACTCGACGTATTCGCCCTTGCTGTCGGTCTTGGCATAGAAGGGCTCGGTCTCTTCCTGTTGCTCTTCCCCTTTGGGCTCGATGGCGCCGCATTGCGTGCAGTAGCCGTTCACGAAATCGTGCGCGTCATAGTATTCGCCGTTCAAAACGTCATAGCAAGCGGGCGCTTCGTAGCTGGCCATACCGAAGAAGCCGCCGACGATGGCGTTGATGTCCGCATTGTCGAGGTACAATTTTTGTTGATAATCGCCGATGTTGAGGTCGAGATACAAGGTAGCGTCCTTATAGTACAAGCCGCCCAACACGGCGTCTTTCGACTCGTCGATCACCTCGATGGCCACTTCGGTCTCCTCCGCGGTGTAGCCCAAGGTGCCGTACACTTTGAGGCCGTAACTCATGGGGCCGATTTGACCCTCGCCCACGCCGTAGTTCACGGTAAAGGCCGCCTCTACGCTGCCGCCAAAGGGAATGCCGCTTGTGGCGGTGCCGGTTGCCACGGCTTGATAGGCCTCACCAAACTCGGTTGCGTCGGCAATGGCTTGACGAATGGTGTGCAACGCAGCGTTGTACACGGTCGCCAAGGTGGAATCGAAGAAGTTGCTGTCCTTGGACTTTTGCACTTTTTCGTAGCCGGCATACACACCGGTCTCGGCTACGCGCGCTTGCAATTCGCCTTCCTCATGATACGTATAGGTATCGTTGTTTTTGTAGGTGAATTTGATGCTGTAGCAATCGTCACTTTCCAACTTGACGCTGATGGACTTGATGGGCTCGCCGTCGATGTCGGCCACAAGGTCGTTCAAGGTAGAGGCCAACGCTTTGGATACGTCCTTTTTGTCGGTCGCGTTGTTGGTGAGATATTGGTCGGCATAAATGCGCAGTTGCTCGGTCAAAGCAGCGTAGTCGCTGTTCTTCAACTCGTCTGCGGACAACTCCTTGCCGGTGTTGGTGGCAGGCTTGTCGGTATTGCCGCCCGGTTTGTCGGTGTTGCCACCGGGTTGCGTGCCGGGGTTGGCGGGGTCGTTGTTCTTGCCGCCGTTGTTGCAGGCGAACAAAGTCAAACTCATCACCACTACCAATATAACGGCAATTATTGCTATGAGTGTTTTCTTCATAAGCTATCCTCCATAAAGATTAGTGCACGATAGTGTACCATTCTCATTTTACGTCACGATCGGCGTTTTGTCAATACGCAAATTTGTAAAACGCGCTCGCACGCGTAATATATAATGGTAAATTTTGTAAAATTGTAGCCTGTTCGGACGGCAACCGCGGCGCGACCGTTCGCGCATCTCTTATGCGGATTGCGCTACCGCCAACGAGTGCCATAGACAAAAAACCCACAGCGGTTCGCACAGGCGAAGCGTTGTGGGTATTTGTTTGTGTTTGTCCCCGATAAGAATATCGCAGGTGCGCCTTGGTGCGATTACACCAACTCGACGATGACCACTTCGGCGTCGTCGCCTCTGCGGTTGCCCAAGCGAAGAATGCGGGTGTAGCCGCCGGCTTGGCCGTTCTCTTGGTTGCGAGCGTCATACTTTTTGGCGTACACGTTGAAGATCTTCTCGATCAAGGGGTGCTTGATGTCGCGGATACGCGCTTGATACGCGGTCTTGCTCTCGCCATACTCTTTGCGCTCTTGTACGTCGTAGAGCTCAGCCATCAATTTGCGGCGAGCGGCCAATTTCTTGACGCCATCGTTGACGAATTTCTTTTCTTCCGTTTCGCCCTTTGCGTTCTTGACGGTTTTGGTAACCTCAACGGTGTCGTTGTAGGTGTTGATAGCCAAGGTCAACAACTTCTCCGCCATGCGGGCCACGTCTTTGCCGCGGGGGGCGGTCGTTTCGATTTTGCCATACCACAACAGGTCGGTTACTTGACCTTTGAGCATAGCCATTCTTGCATCTGTAGGTTTACCTAATTTTCTTGCCATTGTAGTGCCTCCTTACTCGTCGTTGTTACGCAAACTCAGACCGAGGTCTTCTAATTTCTTAATCACTTCGTCCAAAGACTTCTTGCCCAAGTTACGCACTTTGAGCATCTCGTCCGAAGACTTCTTTGTCAAATCCTCTACCGTGTGGATAGCGGCGCGTTTCAAGCAGTTGTAACTGCGCACGGACAGATCCAAATCCTCGATGGTCATCTCCAACACGCGTTGTTGTTTGTCTTCCTCTTGGTTGACCAACACGCTGGTCTTGTCCATGTCGTCGGACAGATCCACGAACAATTTGGCGTGATCCTCCAAAATTTTGGCGGCCAAGCTGATGACTTCGCGCGCCGAGGTGGTGCCGTTGGTCTTGAGTTCGACGGTCAACTTATCGTAGTCCAAGCTTTGCCCTACGCGGGTGTCCTCCACCATGTAGTTGGTGGCCACCACGGGGGTGTAGATGCTATCCACGGGGATATAACCGATGGGTTGACGGGGGTCTTTGTTGCGATCGGCGGTAACATAGCCTCTGCCCGAGGCAATGGTCAACTCCATATTGATGGAGCCGCCCTCATCGATGGTACACAGATAATGGTCGGGATTGAGCACTTCGACCTCGAGACCGCAATCAATGTCCTTGGCATACACGGGACCGGCCGTGTATTTTTGCAAGCGCACGATGGGTTTGTTATCGTTGTCGATGGGGCTCAGCGCCTTGAATGCGATGCCCTTGATGTTGAGCACGATCTCCACCACGTCTTCTACAACGTGAGGAATGGTCGAAAACTCGTGGTCTACGCCTTCGATTTTGATACCGACTGCCGCTGCGCCGGGCATTGCGCCCAACAAAATGCGGCGCAACGCATTACCCAACGTAGTGCCCAAACCTCTCTCGAGGGGCTCTACCGTAAATCTGCCGAAACTTCCGTCTTTGCTCTCTTCGGTAACGATTTGGGGTTTTTTAATCTCTATCATATCCTAACCTCCTAGTTCAAATTACTTGGAGTACAGCTCGACGATCATATGCTCCTTGATTCTCGAATCTATATCCTCTCTCACGGGCAAAGCCTCGATTTTACCGGTCAAAGTCGTTCTGTCGAACGAGACCCACTTGGGCATATTGGCACGAATGGGCGCGTCTTTCAACGCGGCAAAGAAAGCATTGTCGGATTTTTCGGCTTTGACGGCGATCTCATCGCCGGCTTTCACCAAATAGGAAGGGATATCTACCTTGCTGCCGTTGACGGTGATGTGACCGTGGCATACAAGTTGTCTGGCCTGCGCGCGGCTGACGGCGATACCCATCTGGAATACCACGTTGTCCAAGCGGCGCTCGATGAGGATGAGCATGTTTTCACCGGTTGCACCCTTCATCTTTTCGGCTTTTTCATAATACATATAGAATTGTTTTTCCAAGATGCCGTAGATACGTTTTACTTTTTGCTTTTCACGCAATTGTTGTTGGTATCCGCTCACCTTTCTTCTGCCGTTGCGTTGAGGACCGGGAGGGGTAACTCTCTCGCCCTTATCAAAGGGACACAACGCGCGGGTGGTACCATCTTTGGAAATGTTATAACATCTGTCTCCTTTCAAAAACAGTTTTTCGCCTTCACGACGGCAAAGGCGGCAACTGGGACCAGTATATTTCGCCATACAATTTACCTCCTTGACTACAGTCTTCTACGTTTGGGGGGACGGCAACCGTTGTGGGGAATGGGAGAGACGTCCTTGATCAAAGTAACGATCATGTCTTTGTTGCCCAACGCACGGATAGCGCTCTCACGGCCTTGGCCGGGACCCTTCACGTAAACCTCTACGTACTTCATACCACAATCCTTCGCCACGTCGGCAGCCGTCTCGGCCACTTGTTGCGCAACGTAAGGAGTGCTCTTTTTGCTGCCCTTGTATTCGAGCTTGCCGGCCGAGCACCAAGAGATGGTATTACCTTGCAAATCGGTAAAGGTAACGATGGTGTTGTTGAAGGAACATTGAATATGACATTGTCCTTTTTCTACACGAATTTTGTCTTTGCGTTTTGTAACGACTTTCTTTTTTGCTGCCATACTCTACCTCCTATTTCTTGGAACGACTCACGATACGACGCGGGCCCTTGCGGGTACGGGCGTTACGTTTGCTGCTTTGTCCACGAACGGGTAGGCCTTTGCGGTGGCGCAAACCACGGTAGCAGCCGATTTCTCTCAAACGCTTGATATCCATGTCGATTTGACGTTTCAAGTCGCCCTCTACCACCAAGTGGTTGTCGGGGTTCTCGATGTACTCACGAATGGCGGATACGTGCGCTTCGGTCAGGTCTTTCACGCGAATGTCGGGATCGATACCTGTTTCTTGTAATATCTTCTTTGAAGTAGCCAAGCCAATGCCGTAGATATAGGTCAAGCCAATCTCTACTCTTTTCTCTCTCGGCAAGTCAACACCAGATATACGTGCCATTAATTTACCTCCATTTCTCCTTGTAAATTTGTTGAATTTATCTTCGATAATTATCCAACATAGGCGGACGATCGGTGGAAAACAATCGTCCAGCCGCGCCTACACGGATGAATTACAAAAGTCGCAAATATTATTTTAACACACTATTCGATTTTTGACAACCGAATTAGCCCTGCTTTTGTTTGTGATTTTTATTTTTGCTACAAATCACCATCACGGTACCGTGACGACGAATGATCTTGCAATTACCACACATAGGTTTTACAGACGGTCTGACTTTCATTATCTAATCCTCCATTAGTTTTTATCACGCCATACGATACGGCCTTTGGTCAAATCGTAGGGACTCAACTCGACGCGCACGGTGTCGCCTTCGATGATTTTGATGCTTTTGGTTCTCATCTTACCCGACGGGTAAGCCACGATGACGCGGTGCCCTTGGTCCAACTCAACTTTGTAGTTTTGGTAAGCCATGACTTCGATCACTCTGCCGGTCATCTCGATTACGTCTTCCTTGGACATTGTACCCTCCTACTTTGCATACGCGCGCAAGGCGCTCTTGATCTCACTATCGAATACTTGTTTGCCTTCTTTCAACTTGGCGGCGATTGCCGTCAAATCTTCGCCTTTGTAGCGCAAGTGCTTTGCGTTTTTCTTTTTGGGATTCGACAAGGTGCGAACCTCGCCGTCTGCCACCCACACATAGCCCTCTTTGTCGGCCGCCGCTACCACCAAGTACATACGGCCCGCATCTCGGCCTTGGCGGGAATATACTACGTTACCTACGTCCATATCCCCTCCTACAGCGACAAGATCTCTATGCCCTCTTGGGTGATGAGAATGGTGTTTTCATAGTGCGCCGACGGCTTGCCGTCTACGGTGCGCACAGTCCAACCGTCCCTTGCGGTATACACCTCTTTGGCGCCCATGTTGATCATGGGTTCTACCGCTATGGTCATATTGGCGTGCATTCGTATGCCGTGCCCCGCCGGGCCGTAGTTGGGCACCGAGGGGTCCTCGTGCATTGCTTGGCCGATGCCATGCCCCACCAACTCGCGTACCACCGAGTATCCGTTGGACTCGGCGTGCTCCTGTATGGCGTGGGACAAGTCGCCCAATCGGACGCCGTCCTTCATCACGCCCACTCCCTTGAAGAAGCACTCTCGCGTGGTGTCGATCAGGCGTTGCTTTTCGGGGCTTATTTTGCCCACCGCAAAGGTGCGCGCCGCGTCGCCGTTGTATCCGTGGATAAAGGCGCCCACGTCCAACCCTACGATCTGTCCCTCTTTGAGAATGGTGTGCTTGGACGGAATGCCGTGCACCACCACGTCGTCTACCGAGGCGCAAATGCTGGCGGGAAACCCGTTGTATCCCAAAAAGGTGGGGGTCGCGCCCTGTTTCTCGATAAATTCGCGCGCTATCTTGTCAAGGTAAGCTGTCGAAACGCCTTCTTTGACGTGCTCACCTAGAAGGAGCAACACGTCGCGGACAATGCCGTTGGCTATACGCATTTTGGCTATTTCGCTATCAGTCTTTACTGTAATCATAAAGTATCCAATATCGCTTTGATCTTGGCGTACACTTCGTCGATGGTCAAGCCGTTGCTGTCCACGTCGCGAAGTAGGCCTTTTTGGCGATAGTATGCAAGCAAAGGACTGGTTTCCCTATCGTACACGGCCAAACGGTTGCGCACGGTTTGAGGGTTGTCGTCCTCGCGTTGATAGAGAGGCTTGCCGCATTTGGCACAGGTGGTTTTGCCCCCCAGTGTAGCCACGTTGTAGGTTTCGCCGCAATCGCACACTCTGCGACCGGCCACACGCTCAACGATGACCTCGCCGTCCAGTATCAAATTGATGACGGCGTCTATATCGGCAAAAGTCGACAAGGCGTCCGCTTGCGCCACCGTGCGGGGAAACCCGTCCAGAATGTAGCCGCCCGCGCAATCCGCTTGCTGCAAGCGATCCTTGACGATGTCTATCACCACGCTGTCGGGGACCAATGCGCCCTTGTCGATATAACTCTTTGCCAACAACCCGAGGGGGGTGCCACCCTTGATATTAGCACGGAAGATATCTCCCGTGCTGATATGGGGTAGGTTGTAATCTTGTTTGACGCGCGTTGCATGCGTGCCCTTTCCTGCGCCGGGGGCGCCCAAGAATATCAACTTCATATTATTTCAAGAAACCTCTATAGTGCTTCATCATCAACTCGTTCTCGAGTTGGGTATTGAACTCCAAGGCCACGCTGACCACGATCAACATACCGGTTGCCGAGAATGCGCTGACAAGGCCGGTGCCGGTCGAACTGGTCGTAAGAATGGCGCGGAACACCAAGCCGGGAATGAGGGCGATGACCGCCAAGAAGATGGCGCCGAACAACGTAATGCGGTTGTTGATGCGGTTGAGGTACTCGGCCGTAGGTCTGCCGGGACGAATGCCGGGGATAAAGCCACCGTTTTGTTGGATGCTCTTGGAGATATCCTCGGGGTTGAATTGGATCTTCGCATAGAAGTAGCTGAAGAACAAAATCAACACTGCCAACAAAATGCTATAGGCCCAGGTGCCGACGCCAAGCCACTTTTGCCACCATTGATAGAAACCGCTGGTGGGCCAG
>CAMPCZ010000004.1 GCA_946648015.1 uncultured Clostridia bacterium | reverse complement strand
TTGTATAATAGAAGCAAGCGTGCAAGCACGAAGTATTTGCATTACGCTTGCGCCGTCTTGCGACAGAACGCAGGAGCGAAGCGAGGCCTACTGCCAAGTAGGTACGGCCGAGAGGCCGGCGTTCGTATGGTTGCAAAATAGTGTAGAGAAAAGGCGCTTGGTATCCGAGGCCGCATTGCGGACGAAAGCATTTTGTCGGGACAAAACAAACCTTTTGAGAAGGAGAGCCTATGAGCATTACATTACACGTTTTTTATCGAGGAAAAGAGGGCGCTGCCCGCGCTTTCGCGGACGAGATGACTGCCAAGGGCGTGGTGGAGTCCATTCGCCGTGAGCCCGGCAATCTGCGGTATGCCTACTACTATCCCGCCGAGGATGCGGGTGTCGTGCTGCTGGTGGACAGTTGGCGAGACGAGGCGGCGCTGGACGAGCACCATCGGTCGCCTATGATGGCCGAGATAGCCGCCTTGCGCGAAAAGTACGATTTGCATATGACGGTGGAACGCTTCGTTTCCATAGAGGACGGCGGCGACGAGTCCTTTATACGCAAATAGTTGCCCGACGAACGTTTCGCTTGTATAACGTATAAAAGGAGAATTATGTATCCGTATATTTTTTTGGCATTGGGTGTAGTGACCCTCGCGGCATTTTGCGTGGTGCGCGACAAGTATTCGTCGGCATTGGCCATTGGTCTGAAAAGTTTGACGTCGTTGCTGTTTGTGGCCGTCGCCGTGGCAGCCCTATTGTGCAACGCCGACCCCCAAGCGCACTTGACCTCGGCTCTATTGATGATAGGCGGTTTGGTGTGCGGCTTGGTGGGCGACATCACGCTGGACTGCAAAATTTTTCTCAAAGGACTGGGCTACGACGGCGCGCAAAAGGACGCCGACGCCATGACATACGTAGGAATGTCGGCGTTTGGCATAGGCCACGTGCTGTATATTGCGGCTAGCGCATTGCGCTTTGGCGGCACGCAACTCAATTTGTTGTGGTCGGCCCTGGTGGCCATAGGGCTGGTAGCGGCCATATTTGCCGTAAGTATAGGCGTGATGAAGATGCGCTTCGGCAAGTTTTTGCTGCCCAGCGTGTGCTATGCTTTGCTTTTGGCCTGGTTTGTGGTCTATTCGATATGGCAGTTGGTGGCGGTTTGCGCTTGCACCGCCAATACTTTGCTGTTGGCGGGCGCGGTACTCTTTATCGTATCCGACCTCATCTTGTCCATTACTTATTTCAGCAAACCTGCCGACTATCAAAGGACGGGTGCTTTGCACCCCGAGAGCAAGTTGATGATAGCGTCCAATCACATCACCTACTATGCGGCGCAATTCCTCATTGCCTTGGCCATATTGTACCTATGATCGTCCATAGAAAACCGCGCCCCGTGCAATGGTTTGTACCCTATGCGGCGGGGCGCTTTTTTATACCAATAACACGTTGCCCCCGAGCCAGGCGGCAAAATAGTCGCTATAATCGTGATGGGTGGTCTTGCTCACCGCGGCCATCACCGCAGCCGTATCGGGTGCCGTCGGCGATCGGCGCAAGGCGAGTATGGCGCGGTCTATCGCTTCGCCCGCTATTTCGCGCAACGTGCTCCATAGCAGCAGTCCTTTGTTCTCGAGCAGCGCTCGATAGGCGTTCTCGTCATAGCTTGCGAGCGGTTTGTCCATACGTGCGGCGTCCCCCGTTTGGCCAAATAACAGTTGGTATTCCAAAAGGGTTTGCCGCGCTTCGTCACGCAGTTTATAGGCGGCCTTTTCGTCTATATCCACATACAGGCGATACAGCGCAAATCGCTCGATAGAGGGCGTGATCCAAGCATCGGCGGCGGGCGCTCCCGCCCACATGGCCGCTACCGCTTCGGCTATGGTGCGCATATCGGTGGCCGCCATTCCGACCAAGGCGGGTGTGGCGGCATATGACCCTTGCACGATGGCCACGTGGTCGTGTGCAGGCTCACCCCACAGCGTAGTGGCGGCGTCGGCGAGCGATAGCAGAGTTTGCCACACGGGGTCATGCAACGAAGTGGCGTAGTATTCCCAATGGGTATGCCCCACGGTGGCTTCGCGCCGTGCGAGGTAGGGGTCGGCTATCATTTGGTTGGGGCGCGCCACGTCCAAGGCGTAGCGTACGCTCTGTATGCCGTCGGGATAGGTGCGCTCGACCAGTTGCCCGGAGCACAGCACCACCTGGGTCTTTGGTGCGACGATCGTCATGTCGACCTGCCCCGCCCATGGTCGAAAATAGGGCGCGTAGTCGGGTGCTTGGGGGCGCAGAAATCCTTGGTCAAAGGCGCACACAAGGGGAATAAAATCGCGGGCGACGAAGCCCGCTCCATAGGCGCAATCCATAGAAAAGCGTAGGCGTATATCCCATTCGCTGCCCGCCTCGGCGACAGTGGGTAGGGCAAGCAGCGTGTAGTTCTCTTGCCGCTCGAGGGATAGGCTTTGCTCGTTGCATTGCGCCCCGTCTAAGCCGTGAGGCGCCCAAACGCATAACTCCTTAAGACCGTTTTCGGGCGAGACGAATGTGAATTGGAGTGTCCCCTCCATTCGCTTGGTGGCGGCGTCGAGAACGATTTGCGCCGAATAGGCGATGGGCTCCAACTCTTGTTGTCGTGGCGCGGAAGGCGCCGCGTGCCGACAGCCGCAAAGCAGGGTGGACAACAATATGACAAGGCAAAGCATGGCTAAAAATAGGCGTTTCATACGCTATCTTATGAGCAAAAAGCGCACGATATGTTGACGATTGGCGCCAAAATAGGTAAGATAGGGTAGAGGTGATATTATGGAAAAAACTTTGATTTGTATAGGGGGCGGCGACCTCAGAGCCAAATCGACCCTGGGCATTGACGCCTACTGTGCAACGCTGGCCTTCCGCCATGCCGAGGGCAAGCGCCCAACGGCATTGTTTGTACCTACCGCGAGCCACGACAGCAAGCCATATTTCAATACCTTTCGCAAGACGTATACCTCGGTATTTGACATAAAGGCCGACCTCGTGCTGACCGTGCGCGGCGGCGAGATGAGCGAGGACGAAATGCAAGCCAAAATAGAGCAAAGCGACCTGATCTACATCGGCGGCGGAGATACGGGCTTTATGCTGGCCGAGTGGCGGCGCACGGGGCTGGGGCGGCGCATCGTGTCGGCCTATAGGCGCGGCGTGCCGATAGCGGGATTGTCGGCCGGCGCTATTTGCTGGTTTGACCGTATGTATACCGATACCCAAATGATAGAAGGCCTGGGCAACGACTATTGTCTGATGGACGGGTGGGGGTTGTTGCATGGCGCTATGACGCCCCACTACAACCTGCGACCCGAGTTTGACCAAGTGGTGCGGCGAGAGGGGATGCACGCTTATGCATTGGAGGATAACGTGGCTCTGCACTTCGGCGACGGGCAAATAAAGCGAGTGGTTTCGACGGGCGGCAAAGCCTACGAATTGGACGCAACGCAGCCTCTATTTTGCAAAAAAGAGATTATTGTGCAATAAAACGCGATACAGTTGTAAAAAAGATTGACTTTGCACGGAAATAGTGCTAAGATATCATTGTAATCGGCAACGGTTACAACCAAAAGAGAATTATAATTTCCCCCTTATCATATAATTAGTGAAAAGGCTTGTGTTGATTTTTCCGCAAGCCTTTTTGCTATCTATACGTTGTCGAATATGCGCGCGCAAAGCACCGTCTTGTCGTCGTCTTCGCTGACGAATAGCGCGTCTTCCAATACCAGCCGCGCCAGCGTTTTGGGGTTGGTGGTGGGGTTTTGCTCGGTCATGCGCACCACGCCGTCCACGCCAATGGTCTCGGATATGCCGTCCGAACACATCACGATCATATCTCCTGCCACGAGGGGCACGCGGCTCACCTTTGGCGTAACGTTTTCGAGAATGCCCAAAGGCAGCGCGCCGCCTTCTACCACTTCTATGCGGTCGGCTCGGCGAATTACGCTTTCGGGCGCGCCGAGTTTGATAAAATCGGCGTATTTGTGCCTTAAATCCACCACGCACATATCCAAAGCCTGAAAGCAGTCTTCGTTGCGCACTACCAACAGCTTGTTGATAAGCCCCAAAATAGATTCGTCGTCTATGCCCGCCGTATAAAAACTCTCTACCAGCGCCATGGCCGCGTTGGCGCCACCCGAGGCTTCGATCCCGCTGCCCATACCGTCGCACACGGCCAGCAATGTTTTGTCGGTGGAGAGTGGCAGCACCGAGAACGTGTCGCCCGTGTGTTCGCTGCCTTTTTTGGTGCTGGCGGCCTGTCCGGCGGCCAACCCCAAAGGCGGTGCCGTTACGTAGCATCGGCTCACCCAGCCTGCCGTGTGATTGGTTACGCTTTTGAGTACCATCTTGCCCAAGTGCTTGGCAAGCGTAATGTCGAGGTCGGGCTTGTCTACGTCGGCGGCGCGCACCACCACGATGGCGGTAGCCAGCCCTTTGTCGCGGTAGACGATGCACTCCTTGGCTATGACGTTGTGGTTGGACAAGTCCTCTATGATGCGCTTTTCGGTGGTGGTGTCGTAGGATACCACTTGCTTGACTTCGGTAGCCAGATCCGTCATCAATCCGCCAAGCCCCGACAATTGCTCGCACATAATGCGTTTGTTGTCGTCTACGCGGTCGCATACCTCTTTGCGTGCGACGTAATCGTCCAAAAGAGCGGCGCAGCGCTCTACGACGCGACGCGCATAGGGGCAGTTGTCGTCGAAGAAGGCGGGCATTTCCAGTTGGTTGAGGCGCCCCAATTCGATGCCGCGGCTGATCAGGTCGTACATGGCAACCGCGGTAGACGCCGACAAAACGCGTTCGCAATGCGGTCTGTTTTCACATTCTACGCACAGCGTGCGCGACAATTCCTTTGCCAATTTGTTCTTGTTGTTGGCAAGGGGCGGCAGGCTTGCTATGCCGCCTTCCAATACCAAACGCATATCCGTCAATACGCTGCTGACTCCGTTGAGTTTGGTGTACAAGTCCAATCGGTTGCGGTTGACCAAATAGCGCACGCCCAAGTCGTTGTCCGCTTCTAAGCACTTTTCCCATGTATGGCGCACTTTGGGGGGAACTAAGGCCAATGCAAGCCCACCCAAGGCAAATAGCAGTGTGTTTACGTAGAAATAGTTGTCGTATAAATGCAGTGCCAATCCGCACGCCAAATCGGTGGAGACCAGCACCAACAGGGCAAATATAGGGTGTTTGAGGCGCAACGTGTAGGCCGCTATGCCCCACACCGCCGCCAATGCCAAAAAAGCCAAGTCGCCTGTGGCCGCCCATGCGCCCAGTCCCGACGATACCACCGCAAAAACCCCTTTTTCGCCCAGCATACGCGGTGCCAGCAGGTAGCCGAAACCCAACGCCAAATAGCCGAAGCGCACGTCCCAAACCAAAAGGCGCATCAAGCCCATGGTGAGCGCCGCTATCAGCATTCCCACCGACAGTTCTTCTTTGGCGGTGGCGCGGTAACGTATGCCTTTGACTAAAACCATATGACATACCACGCACGAGGCGAGGGCGTAGGTGGTGCCCAATACCAAGCACACGGCGCCGGATACGAGGCGCTCGGGCGAAAGACCGTAGATGAACAGCACGGGCAGTTGACTTATGAACGAGTAGATCAACAAGTGCCACGCTTGCATTCGTTTTTTGAGCAAATAGTGTACGTAATACGCCACGGTGATGATCGCGATGGCGGTGCCCGCAAGCAGTATGGATTGCCAACTGAACTCACCTATGAGCGCGGCGGCCAATAGCATAGGCGCCAAAAGCCATATGTTTTTGCGGCAATAGACGAGACCTACGAATAGCCCTATGCCAAAGGGGCGAATGACGCCGTTTGAGGCCATAGCGGATAGGATAAACAATATAAAAAACGCTATATATTGCAGTATTAGACGTGTGTTTTTGTGCGGTTTCATCTGTGTATTATACCGCGATATGACTATCAAACCGCGGCGTTTTTTGGCAGTAATGCACGGGTTTTGGCATATTTTTGTTACAAAAAAGCACGGTTTCCCGTGCCTTTTTGCTATTCGAGCAAGCCGCTGCCGCCCGTATTGCTGTTGCCCTCCGACGCATTCTCTTGCTCATTGTCGGCAAAGTCGAAGTCGCCGTCGTAGTTTTCGCCGTAGTGCAAAAATTGGGTGTGGTTGGTCACTTCGTTGTATTCGTTGTCGGCAATGCGACCCAACGTGGGGTAGTTGGTCTCCGCATTTTCCTGCCGCACGTCCAAGCCGACGCCTACCGCCATATTGGAAAACTTGTTGTCGTGCACGGCCACCGATTGGTCGGTGGGGCAGATATATACGCCGTAGCGGAAGTTGCCTATGCTGTTGCTCGCGATCTTTACTTTTTTGCTTTGCTTTTCGACCAATACGCCGTATCCGCCCGTCAATTCGCCCGTGGCGGTGGTTGTCACCACGCAGTTGAGCATCTCCAGCGACGCGTTCGATTTGACGTGCACCGCCGCTTGCCCCGCGTCGGGATAATCCGCCAATACCACGCTGAGGTTGGATAGAACGGCCGCTTTGCCTGCCTCTACCGTGATTGCCTGCACTTTGGGATTGTTGACGCCCGTCAACGACAGATTTTTGTTGATAACGACGTCTTCGGCGTAGATGCCGGCGTCTATCACGATGACGTTGCCGTCTGTCGCCGCCGCTATGGCCGCCGCTACGTTGTCAAAGAGCGTGGTGCCCTCGTTGCCCAATACGGTTCGGCGCAAATTGTCGGCGGGCGTAGCGGTCTGATCTTCGCCGTCGGTGGGCTGTGCGCTGCCACCGGGCGCTTGCCTGTCGCCACCCATACCGTCGGTGTCGGTTGCATTGTTCGCACCGTTGCCGTTGTTGTCGCTGCCGGTGCCTTCACCCACGGCGCCGCCATCTACTATCGCAGAGTCATTTCCTGACGTATTGCCGTCACCGGTAGTATTGCCGTCACCGGTAGTGTTGCCGTCACCGGTAGTGTTGCCGTCCCCTGTGTCGGCGTCGCCGGTGCCGATAGGCTCACCGTCCCCGGTAGTGGTTCCATCACCTATGGTATCGTTGCCTCCTGTGGTACTGCCGTCACCTGTGGTACTGCCGTCACCGGTAGTGTTGCCTTCGCCCGTAGTGGCGCCGTTTTCTCCACCCGGCTCCGTAACGTCTGTCCCGCCGTTTGTGTCGCTACCTTCGGGGCGGTCGGGCGCTTTAACCACGATGTCGCCCACGATAATGCGGCACTCGGCATAGTGGTCGTCGTCGATTTTGACGGTGATGGTCGCCACGCCCGACCCTATGGCCGATACCAATCCGCTGTCGTTGACTTGCGCCACGGCCGTATCCGAACTGGTGTAGGCGGCGGTGCCCGTGGCACCGTCGGGGCTAAGCGTGTGCGCAAGCGTCAGCGCGGTCCCTTTGGCCATCAGCGCTTCCTGCCAATTGAGGGATATGCCCTCGGCGGCAATGGGTTTGTCTATCTCGTCCTCGGGCGCCTTGTCGTCCGTCTTTTTGTGGCATGCCGCCAAGGCAAAACACATGGCGCATATCAAAATGATGGCCGTGATGCTATATGCAAACTTTTTCATACCTATCCTCCTTGTTCTTTTGGAGTATGACCGATAGGCTGTGCTTTCATACTATGCCCGAGGCAAAAGCAGGCTCTTTTTTGTAAAAAATAGGGATTTTGGCGCAAAACCTACGGCAAAGCATCTATACAAAAGGCAAAAAGTATGGTATAATTTTAATTATTTTGTTAAGAGAGGCATATATGAGTATCGGCAAAGGCAAACACACGTCAGCACAGCGCAAACCTCGCTGGGCCGTAGTTTCGCCTGCCGAAGCGGGGGAGTGCAATCGCTACTTGATGGCGGACGGCGCCGTGCGCTGGCTGGCCGAGGGCGAGACGTTTCCGTTTGTTGGCGTGTTTGCTATGGCGGGGTATCGCAGTCGTTTTACCTTGTACTATATGGTCGACGAGGATGGCTCCTACGATGTGTGCAAGCATTGCGGCTATCCTTTTCTCGGCGGCATGGGGTATGCCTACCGGTACGACGTTTCGCCTCGCCTGTACGTAGAAGGTACGTTGGCGGAAGAGCGCGTCGTTTCCGTGGAAACGCGGGGTCGTCTGGATATCGTTGCCCAAAGCGATGGGTGCGAAATACGGCATAGCTACTATCCTGCCGTGCAGTCTATGGGGCTAATCGAGCGCATTACCGTCGTCAACCGCACCGCCTCCACTTTGGATCTGCGCCTCGATTTGCCCCAGTGCGGCTTCGTTGCGCGCAAGGGGTTGGCGGTTCCCGTCGCCAGCGGTATGAATTTGGCCGACGAAAAAGGGCGTATGCTCACCGATTTGGACGAAAACGCGTATCGCACGCTTGCCCCCCACGACGAGGCCGCCTATTACGTGGTGTATTGGTCGAAAGTGCGCGCCGAAGACTTGATGGTCGACTGCCGCCTCGAATGGAAAAAGAGAGAAGAACAAATTGCCGACGCATTTTGTAATACGTTGGTGTTGCATACGCCCGAACCGTTGCTCAACCGCGCCTTTGCGCACGCATTGCTTGCCGGGTTTGAGCATTTGGCCGATTCGCCTATCGGCGTTGCCTTGTGGGAGGACGGCGTATGGGTGGAGCGCACCGCCGGCATAGTGCCCATCTTGGGCTACTGCGGCGTGCATCGCGCCAAAGCGGCTCTCGCTCATTTCTTTGCCGCCGCAGGCGACCGATCGTATGCGTACTTCGACGTTGAGGGCAAGCCCTCGGGTAGTACGGACGGCATTGTCTATGGCAGAGCGTTGGCACACCGCGCGCTGACTGCGGGCAACGAGCAGACGCTCAAGCACGACTACGCAGTGTTGCGGGGCTTGGTGGACAGCATACGCAAACAATGCAAAAACGCCATATACACACGCAAGCCTACCTTATCGGTGCAATGCGATCTATACGAGTTGCTCGTGCTTTCGTCGCGGGTGGCCGCGTGTGTCGAGGAGCCCGAACAGAGCAAAGTGTGGCAAGAGGCGGCCGCTGCCGTGCGGTCGCGCATAGAGACGCAATACGGCGCCGAGGTATGCGGCTACCATACCTATCGCACCAACGGCAAGACGTTGTGCGCCGAGGTGGCCAAACCCTTGTGCGTGGGGGTGGACGAGCGTGCCGAGGGCACGGCCAAAGCGTTGGTGAGCGAAATGCTCTTTGACGGTTGGGCGCACGTGCGGCACGACGCCAAGCACAACGACTATAGGGAGGAGGATACCTTTGCCGCCATACTTGGTCTGGCCAAAGCGGGTTATGCCGACGCGGCGGGCGCTATGGCCAAGGTATATGCGACGCAAGTTCTGTATGGCCTATGCTCGCCCTATCCTATGGACGAGTGGAGCAAAAACGGTGCGCAAAGCGCTTTGTCTTCGTGGCGGTTTTGTCAAACCTTGCTGGGCGCTTTGTTGTCGGTGGAGCCGCTATCCACCGATAGGGTCGGCTTATGCTTGCATTTGCCGCGCGAGTGGCGGCATTGCGAGGTGCGCGGCCTTGCTATTGGCGGTAGCGTACTCAATTTGGAATGGAAAGAGGGCAACTTCAAAATAGAGGATATATTCGGCCAAATACTCTATGACGGTTTGGCCTTGTGCGGACAGCACGTAGAGGTGGAACTGCCCCACTAACGGCAGAAAGCAAAGGAGAGAAATATGAAACCTGACAACAAATTGTACACCCCTTGGGGGCAATCTATCGACCGCAATCAAGTGCTCTCGGAATATCCGCGCCCCCAGTTGGTGCGTGATTCCTATCTCAATCTCAACGGCGAATGGGAGTATGCCATATTGCCTACGTCCCAGCCTTTTACGGGCTACGAAGGCAAAATATTGGTGCCTTTTTCGCCCGAATGCTTGTTGTCGGGCGTAGAGCGCACCGTTACGCCTACCGATACGCTCTACTATCGCCGCACGTTCGCGTTGCCGGCGGGCTTCCGCAACGATAGGGTTCTACTGCATTTCGGCGCGGTGGACTATGCTTGCACCGTGTGCGTCAACGGCTTGGAGGCGGGCAGTCACAAAGGCGGGTATTTGCCTTTTACTTTCGACATAACCAAATTGCTGGTGGAGGGCGATAACGAATTGACTTTGGCGGTTACCGACCCCAGCGAAAAGGGACATCAGGCTCGCGGCAAACAGATAACGGGTGGCTCGGGCATTTGGTATTTGCCCATATCGGGCATTTGGCAAACCGTATGGCTCGAGAGCGTGCCCCAAGTGTACGTGGAGAGCGTGCGCCTTACTCCCGATATCGACCGCAACGTGTTGGCGGTGCAAGTCGCTGCCGACGGCGACGTGGACGTGGCGTGGCAGGTAAAGGACGGCGACAACGTGCTGTCCGAGGGCAAAGGGGCCAAACAATTCGAGATCGTACTCGATCGCTATCAACTGTGGACGCCCGAAAATCCCAAATTGTACGACCTCTACTTGCAGGTAGGCGACGACCGCGTCAAGGCCTATTTCGGTATGCGCAAGTTTTCTATGGGCAAGGACGCCATGGGCGTTACGCGTATGATGCTCAACAACAAGCCCTATTTCCAAAACGGCTTGTTGGACCAAGGCTATTGGTCGGACGGTATGTATACGGCCGCCGCCGACGAAGCGATGGCGTACGATATACAAACGATGAAAGATATGGGCTTCAATATGCTGCGCAAACACATCAAAATAGAGCCTTTGCGTTGGTATTACCATTGCGACCGCTTGGGCATGCTGGTATGGCAGGATATGGTGTCAGGCGGCGCGGGTACCTATAGCCCCTTTACCGTGGGCAGCAATCCCTTTATGGGCTTGTTGTTCAACAACAAACATATCGGACATATGGACGACGGCGAAAAGAACTATCGCAAGTTTAATAGGCAGGACGCCGACGGCAGAGAGGAGTTTTACCGCGATATGAAGCAAACGGTAGATTTGCTGTACAACACGGTGTCTTTGTGCTTGTGGGTGCCCTACAACGAGGGCTGGGGGCAATTCGACGCCCTCAAGGCGGTGGATATGTTGCGCGAGTGGGACGCCACGCGCCTTATCGACCATGCCAGCGGCTGGCACGACCAGGGCGGCGGCGACGTCAACAGCTATCACATCTACTTTACGCCCGTTCGTTTTTGCAAGTATTCCAAGGACGACGAGCGCGTGATAGCGCTCACCGAATTCGGCGGCCTGATTTACCAAGAGGCGGGGCATATCCACAACGAATCCACCGTATTCGGCGTCAATATGCCGGGCTATCGCGCTTTCCGCAAAAAGGAAAAATTGCTGGCGGCCATCAAAAAACTGTATCTCGAAACGCTCAAACCCAAAATCGCGCAAGGGTTGTCGGCGTTGGTGTATACGCAGGTGTCCGACGTGCAGGACGAGGTGAACGGTATGCTTACCTACGACCGCCAAGTCGTCAAGGTACCCGTGCAATTTATGCGCGAGATCAACGATCAGATCAAATTGTAATGAAACGTTTTGTCCCTCTGTTGACCATCGTCATTCTGGTGCTGGCGGCTGTATTGCCGTCGGCATTTTGCATGGCGGAGGAGAGCGTTGCGGCGCGGTTTGCCGCGCTTTTGGACGCATTAGAGGGGATGGAAAACTATGCCAACGGACAAGCGTTGGGCTATATAGAGGAGGCCGAAGCCTTGCTCGATGAGCCCGAGGTGCAGGAAGCCTACGACCAAGATGATTTGGACAAAGTGGCAATGTACCGTCTTTATTACGAGCGCGATTGCTCGTTGGCGGAGTTGGCCGACCGCGTCAGGATAGGGCAACGCGTGCGCTTTGGCGCGGGCGAGGAGCGCACCTACGCTTCGCGCGAATGGGACGAAATAGAGACGAGTTATCAATCGGCGGTGGAACGCATACGCTCGGCGACGAGCGCAAGCGCCATGCAGGAGGCTGTTTCGTCGGTACTTGCAGAGGCCATGCTGTTGCCTACCTACAGTGAGATATACGACCAATGGTGCGAGCGCTACGATCGCGTGGTCAACCGCGAGATAGGCGTCATCGCCACACGCGTCAACGCATACAGGCGCGAATTGGGCGTGGATGAGACGGAGGCGCCCACCTTTTTGGTGCGCAGTGCCGAGTCGTCCAGCGCCATGTTCGAGGCGTATTTGGCCGCCAACGTAGAGGACGCCGCTTCCATTGCCGAGGCATTCGGCAATGCGCTCGAAGCCACCAGCCTTTTGGGATTATACGCCGTAGAGGACGAGATGCGCTCGGTTTGGGCCGATTATCGCGCCGCCACCGCAACCGCCGCATTGCTTACGCCCCAACGCGAGGTGGATCTGTCTGCGGCTATCGACGCCGCCGTGGATACCTTGCGCCGCGCCGTGGCAAATAGCGACTACGTCGCATCGGCTTCGGCCGAAGACCAAGCCTTCTACTATGCCTTGCCCGAAGTGATGCGGCGCGAAATGCAAAACGCCGAGGACGAAACGGAGGTGGAAGAAATGCTTGCGTTGTATTTGGCACGCATAGAGGCGGACTCGATGGTGCAACCCAAGCAAAAACTCGGCACGTTGGGCATTTTGATGATAGTAACGGCGGCCATATCGGTGCTGTTGTTTGCGGCCTATTTCGTGATGAAGCGAAGGCAACCCCCCCGCAAAAAAGACAAGAACGCCACCGAAATGTTGGCGGAATTGCAGGCGCTGGCGGCAACAAAACAAGGGCAATCGAGCGAAGAACGGGTGCAAGAAGAAAGCGCAGAGGAAGACGCCCGGCAACTGCCCCCAAGCGATGACTCCGCGTCGCACCGGGAGGAGGCGGATAGCGAGAGCGACCGCCGGGAGGACGTATGAGGCGAGTGGCGGTTTTGGGCGCGGGCGCGTCGGGATACGCTGCCGCCATCAGCGCGGCAAGGCACAAAGGCGTGCAGGTGGTGCTTATCAATCGCGAGGAACGCACGGCGCGCAAGGTGCTGGCAAGCGGCAACGGCCGATGCAATTTGGGCAATCGTGCCGTATCTGCGGCCGCGTATCAAACGCAAGATAGCAAGCAACTGCAAACCCTGTTGCAAAGGGGCGCGTCGGTGGAAAAGTTTTGGCGCGATTTGGGTCTACTGATCCAAGAGGACGCAGAGGGTAGACTTTACCCCGCTTCCAACCGTGCGCAGACGGTGCGCGACGCCTTGGTGCTGGAGGCTGAAGCGTTGGGCGTGCAAACCATGGTGGCCACCGTGTCCGCGGTGCGCCGCCAAACGAACTATTATAGCGTACATACCGACGTAGGCGACGTGGAGGCCGACGCCGTAGTGGTGGCGTTGGGCAACGTGGCGCAACCCCAGCTCGGCGCAAGCGACTGCGGGCTTTGTATAGCGCGGTCGTTCGGTTTGTCATTGGCGCCCGCCCGTCCCTCATTGGTGCCTTTGGCTACGGTGGAACACCACCCTTCGCTAAAGGGCTGTAGACAATGGGCGGCGTTGCGCTTGACAGGCAAAGCCTGCGATAGGCGTGAGCAGGGCGAGGTGCTGTTTGCCGAATATGGCTTGAGCGGTATTGCCGTTATGCAGTTGTCGGCGTTTGCCGAGGCGGGCGATCGCCTGACGTTGGATATGGCGCCGACCCTTACCGCCGAATCGTTGCAGGCTGCGCTCGAAAGACGCGCCGCTTCCGCCAAATACGCCACGGTGGACAAATTGTTGGTGGGGCTATTCGATCGCCCCATTGCCTATGCGCTACTCAAAGACGCGGGTATCTCCCCCCTCGATCTGCCGTGCTCGGCATTGAGCGGCAGGCAGATAACGCGCCTTGTCGAGGTGTGCAAGGGGTGGCGATTTACGGTGAAAGGGCCTCTTGGCTACGATGCGGCGCAAGTGGCCGCCGGCGGCGTGCTGTTGCGCGGGCTGGACCAAAACCTGCAATGCCTACAATCCACCGGATTGTATTTTGCGGGAGAAGTGCTGGACGTAACGGGTTTGTGCGGCGGCTACAATTTGTATTGGGCATGGCTGTCGGGCATCGTTGCGGGTAACGGCGCGGCCGTGGGCGAGTAATCGGTTGACAAAAAGAGATCGTAGTGGCATAATTGTTGAGAATGAATGAAAAAAAGACCGTCAAAGTAAACAAATTTGCCGCGTTTATTCGCAAACAACCGCCGCAACGGCTCGTTGCGCTGAGTTTTGTCATACTCATTTTCTTGGGCGCGGCTCTGTTGACGTTGCCATCGGCGACGTACGACGGACACGACATCACCTATATGGACGCCTTGTTTATGGCTACAAGCGCTTCTACCACCACGGGCTTGGGCGTAGTCAACGTGATGCAAACTTTCACCACGTTTGGGCGCGCTGTGTTGGCCATCTTGATGCAAATAGGCGGCTTGGGCGTTACGGCCTGGGGCGCGGGCTTGGTGCTTATGATGCGCCGCCGCATCAATCTCAAAGAACGCTTGTTGTTTGCCGAGAGCATGAATATCGGTTCTTCGCGCTATATCGCTCGCTTTGTGGTCAGCGTTTTGTCTACCACCCTCATCTTCGAAGCGATAGGCGCGTTGCTTTGTTTTCTCGTTTTGATGCAATACTATGCCCCGTTGCGCGCTTTGGAATTGAGCGTATTTCATACCATTGCCGCGTTCAACAATGCCGGCATGGATATTTTCGGCGGGCAAAGCATTTTTGAGTTTCGCACCAACGTTTGGTTCAACCTGATCACGGTAGGCATTATGGCCTCGGGCGGTTTGGGCTTCCTGGTGGTGCGCGATCTGTTGGATTCGCGCTTCCGCTGGCGCAAGTTGTCCTTGCACTCCAAGGTAGTGTTGTTGATGGGCGGCATAATGGCCGTGGTCGGTACGCTACTTGTCAAGTTGACGCAGTACGGCAACATCAGTTGGTTGGGCGCTTTCTTCCAAGCGGAGGCCGCTCGAATGGCGGGCTTTACCACCTACGACCTGGGGCTATTCAGCAATGCGGCCCTCGTGGTCATGGTGGCATGGATGTTTGTGGGTTGCGCGCCGGGCAGTACGACGGGCGGCATACGCACCACGACGGTTTTCGTTTTGGTACAGCAGCTCAAAACGGTGGCCACCAATCGCGAGGGACACGCTTTTCATTACACCATTCCCCAAGAGGCCTACCGCAAGGCGTCTATCGTTACCATATTGTCTTTGGGTCTGTGCTTGTTCGGCACCTTGCTGGTGTGTTGGCTGGAGCCGAGCTTGGCGGTGCGCGACGTCATTTTTGAGAACGTCAGCGCGTTTAGCACCGCGGGCATGAGTACGGGCATCACCACCCAATACGGCACGGCCGCAAGGTTGTGGTTTTGCTTGTTGATGTACATCGGCCGTGTCAGTCCCTTGACTGTGCTGACTATGTGGTATCAAGGCAGCGCCAAACGCACGCATTATCCCGATGGCAATATCACCATCGGTTAGGAGGCATTATGTTTAGAAAGAGAAGAGGACACGTCGCATATTGCATCATTGGGCTCGAACGCTTTGGCTTGGAGTTGGCCTCCGAGTTGGCCAAGACGGGCGCCGATCTGCTGTTGCTGGATACCGACGCCGACGCCGTGGCCGAAGCACGCGAATTGACGCAGAACGCCTTGATCATTGGCAACATAGATGAAAAAACCTTGTTGGAAGCGGGCGTGCAAAATTGCGACGTGGTGGTGGTAACGTTGACCGAACACGTGGACAGTTCGATATTGGCCACATTGTTGGTGATGAATATGGGCGTGCCCAAGGTGGTGAGCAAGGCCGCCGGCGCCATGCACGGCAAAATATTGGAGAAAATGGGCGCAGAGGTGGTGTTTCCCGAGCACGATATGGCCGTGCGTTTGGCTACCAAACTCAGCAACTCGCACCTTTTGGACGTAGTGTCGCTGTCCGAACAGATCAATATGTCCAAAATGCAGGTGCCCGACAGTTTTGTGGGCAAGTCCATTGTGGAGGTAGATCTGCGCAATACGTTCCACCTCAATATCATCGCCATAGAGACGGTGGCGGGCGTGTTGGATAACATAGAGCCCGGCTATCGTTTTGCCTCGGGTGACATACTGTACGTGGTGGGCAAATTGGACAATCTGGAGTTGTTGGACAAACTCGTAGAGGACAACGGATAGGGGTTGACAAACAGACCGAACTTATTGTATAATAAATCATTGCAAAAGCGTGAGCGCTACGCAAAAGACGGAGTAAGTATGTTGGACGAAGTTTTAGAGAGTGTCAAAAATACCGAACGACAGGCGCAAGAGTTGATAGCCGCCGCCGAGACGGAGGCTAATGTCGCCATGCGCGAGCAGCAGACCAAAACCGAGGCGAATTGGGCCGAATGCAAGCGCCAAGTCAAGGCTCGCCGCGCCGAAACGCTGGCTCGGGCCGAAATGCAGGCCGACGCCGCTGCGACCGATATCGCCAAGCAATATGCCGACCAATGTGCCGCTTTGCACGAAAGCGGGTTGGCGCAAGTGGACGGCTTGGTCAACGATTTGATGGAGATTATTTTCAATGGCAATTGCTGAAATGTCCAAAATGACCATATTGGGCAAAATTGCCGAGCGGGACGGTTTGCTCAACGCCTTGCAACGTACGGGTGCCGTGCAGGTACTGTCGTGTGAGGATAACGAGAACGCCGCTTTTTTGCAGTTGCCCAATACCGACACCGCCAAAGAGAGTGATAGGGTACAGCGCGATTTGGCGTTTTTGGTCGGTCTTATCGGCGACGCGCCCAAGGAGATGCGAGAGGGTATGGCCAAAGATGGCTTTGGCGTAACCCTGGACGAGTTTTACCAAGTGGCAGAGCGACGCGCCCAAGTGGAAGGTGTGCTCGCCGCAGTAGAGAGTTTGGCCGACAGACAAGCGGCCTATCGTGCCGAGGTGGCCAAGTTGACCCAAGAGCGCAAGAGTTACGAGCCCTATCTTGTGGTGCCTTGCGCGTTGTCCACCTTCGCGGATACCGCCAAAACGGCGGTATATTTGGGCATTTTGCCCACCGACAAAGTGAATGCCACCATAGCGGCTCTATCGCAGATAGATGCGTGCTGCGTGCATTCATACGGCGCCGCCGGTAATGGGGTAGCCATAGGCGTAGTTGCGTTTTATACCCACCGCGCCGAGGTGGACGAGACGTTGGCGCTTGCCGGCTTCCAGCGTTGTCCTTTCCGCGATGAAACCACGGCGGAGGCGCATATTGCAGCCTTGGACGAGTCGATAGCCGACTGCTTGGCCAAGCAAAACGCATTGGTGCAAGAGGCGTGCCAAATGAAAGAAGACGTGCGCCTACTCAAGTTGTACGACGATTATTTGGGCTTTGTCAAAGAGAAAGAGACGGCAAGCGAAGGTATGCTTTCGACCCAATCCACTTTTGTGATGCAGGCTTACGTGCCCACCGAGGCGGTGGAGCGCGTTGCAGAGGCCGCGCAAAAGGCGACCGAAGCCGTTTTTGTGGAGGCCGAGCCGGTGCCTCGCACCGAGACCGCGCCCGTGTTGATGAAAAACAACAAAGTGGTGCAGAATTTCGAGGCTATTACCAATATGTATAGCGCGCCCGCGTATGGCGCGCTCGATCCCAACCCCGTCATGAGCTTTTTCTTCTCCCTGTTTATGGGCGTCATCATGGCGGACGCCGTCTACGGTTTGTTGATGCTGGTGGGCGGTTTGGTGATAGCGTCCAAGCGCCGCCCCGGCACTTCGCTGTATCGCATGGCCAAGGTGTTTGTACTGGGCGGTATTTTCGCCATGTGTTTCGGCGTGCTTTTCGACAGTTTCTTCGGTTTCGATTTGCTGCGCACTGTGTTGGGCGATAAGCCTTTCAATATAGGGTTCTATTCGGGGACGTACGGTGGCTTTTATTCCAAGTATCTGGACGCCATCGAGGCGCCTACCACCATTATGGGTATCACCGTGCCCTCCATTTTGTTGTGGTGCTTGGGGTTGGGCGTTGTGCAAATTGCGGTCAGCTTGTTCCTCAAAGCGGTGCAACACTTCCGTCGAGGGCAGTATTTGGACGGCATCTTCGGCGGCATCGTGTGGGGTCTTGGTATGCTATCCTTTGCGGTGTGGGTGTTTGCCATGGCTTCCGACCGTGTGACTTTCGACAATATCGCCATGTACGTTACGCTGGGCTTTATCGGCCTCGGCATTCTCACGTCGGGCATTACCGCCAAAGGGTTTGGCAAGATCACCAAAATCGGCGGCGCGGCCTATGGCCTTATCAATTATATGTCGGATATTTTGAGCTACGCGCGTCTGTACGGCTTGATGTTGTCGGGTGCGCAAATCGCCGCTATATTTACCAAAACTTTGGCTATCGAGACCCTGTTCCCCAAGGGCGCCATCGGCGTCATCTTTGGCGTAGTCATCATTTTGGTAGGCAACTTGTTCAATATAGCTATGAGCCTTTTGGGCGCATATATCCACGATTCGCGTCTGCAATACGTTGAGTTCTTCGGGCGCTTCTTCGAGGGAGAGGGCGAACTGTTTACGCCCATCGGCAGTACGCACGAGCATATCTATTTTGCCGCCGAAAGCGAGCAGAAATAGAATGCACACGGGCGGATAAGGAAAAATACCGCAATAGCGGATAAATATTGGAGGAAAACAATATGGATGGAAAAGCGATTGGTGCAATCGGTATCGCGCTGTGTATGATTTTGTGCGGCGTGGGTAGTGCTTACGGCTTGTACAAGACCGGTGCCGCTTCGGCGGGCGTGTTGGCGGAGGACGGCAAGAAATTCTCCAAGATCATCGTCTTGTCCTTGTTGCCTGCTACGCAAGGTATCTACGGTTTCGTTTTGGCGGTCATGAAGATCTCCGCTTTGGCCGGCTTGGTAGGTGCCGAGGGCGTTACGGGCGGTTGGGCGCTATTCGGTGCAACCGTAGCCATGGGCTTCAGCGGCTTGGCGTCGGGTGCTTTGCAAGGCAAAGCGGCCGCGGCCTGTATTTGTGCGGTCGGCAAAAACAGCGCCGGCAGCGGTAAATACGTGCTGTTCCCCGCTATGATCGAGTTCTACGCGATCTTGGCGTTGGTGTTGGGTATCATGTTGAAATAATGGAACAAGGCAAGCAGGAATTGTTGAATGCGATCTTGGCCGAAGCCGAGAGTCGCGCCGAGCAAATTCGAGCCGAGGCCGTTCTTGCCGCAAGCGAGGCAACCGACAAAGCCAATGCGGAAATGAAGCGCTTTGCCGACGCCCAAGCACGCGCAGACGACGCGGACGCCGCCGATATGGTGGCGCGTCGCAAGGTGTCCGCCGGTATGGATGGCAAAAAAGCTTTGCTCGCCGAAAAACGCGCGCTGCTGTCTTTGGTGAAGTCGAGGCTCGTCGAGCGTTTGTACGCCTTGGAGCACAAGGACTATTTGCACTTGGTCGATATCATGTTGAAAACGTATGCCGCCGAGGGCGACGAGGTATGTATCGCCAAGGATTGCGCCATTACCTATGGGGACGTGCAGTCTTTGGACGTTTGCCGCGCCCTCGCGCTTAAGGTGGTCTACGATCCTTCGGTCAAGAGCGGCGTGTTGTTAAAAGGCCGCGCAATCGACAAGGATCTGAGCTTTGAGGCACTGGCCGATAGCGTGTTTGCCGACCACGAAATGGAGTTGGCCGACCGCTTGTTTGGTAACTGAAGATGAATGTGGACAAGACGTTTGTCAACGCGATGTGCATATCGCGCCAAAAATACTTGTTGGGCAAGGACAAATTGGCCCGTTTGCTCGAGGCGCAAGACTTCGAGGAGGCTTTTCGTATGCTCGGCGAGTTTGGTTTTGGCGAAGGCGACGTTGCGCCCGAGGCATACGAACAGTTGCTGTATGGCGAATTGGGGCAGCTGTACGCTTTTGCGCGTGCCTACGCTCCCACCGAGGCAATCAAGGCCTTTTGCCTGGCCCCGCGGGACTTCTACAACGCCGAGTATTTGTTGCGCCAAGCCTACGTCAATTTGCCTACCGTGCCCATGCAAGAGGGTACTGTGCCCATCGAGCGCGTCAAAAAAGGCGTGGCGGGCGCTTACAATCAGTTGCCTGCCTATCTGGTTGCCCCCATCAAAGAGGCGCAAGCTTCCTTTGAGCGAGGCGACGCTACGGGCGTAGGCGTCAGTACCATCTTTAATCGCGCGCTATACGCCTATCTGTTGTCCGTGTGCAAAGATAGGCGCACCAAGGGATACGTGCAGTGGCAAATAGACACCAAAAATATTTCGATAGCGTTGCGCGCCGACACACGCGCCGAGCTTGAGAGTATGTGGATCGAGGGCGGCAAGTTATCTGTGGACACATTGCTGTTGTTGCAAAAAGGGGAGCGCACCGCGGTGGACAGACGGTTTTTGCAAACCGATTATACCGAGGTGGTGCGTGCTGCCGTAGACGCCAAAGAGAAGCGTTTGCCTTTGGTCAAGTACGAAAACGCAGTGGACAGCGCCTTTTTGCGTACGCTATTGCCGCAGCGATACAGTAGCGAGGGCGTAGCGCCGTTTTTGCTGTATTTCGGCTACAAAACCAACGACATTGCCAACGTGCGCGTCATTTTGGCCGGCAAGTTGGCGGGTGCCGACAAAGAGAGTATCAAAGAGAGGTTGCGTGTAAGTTATGGCGAGTGATTTAGCGATTATCGGTTTGGGCACGGGCGTATTGGCCTTTAAGGCGGCGGGTGTGGACGCTTACACCGCCTCGGACAGCGCCGCTGCGCGCGATATCTTGCGCAAAGTGGCCCGCGACCACAAGGTCATCTTTTTGACGGACGTGTTCGCACGCGACTTAGACGACCTTTTGAAACGTATGCTGCAGGATCCATATCCCGTGGTGGTGCCTATCCCCAGCGACGCGGGCAGCAACGGCTATGCCGTGGAAAAAATGAAAGAGCAAATGGAGCGTGCCCTTGGGGTTGACGTTCTATTCAATAGAGAGGACAAATAAATGCAAGGAAAAATCATCAAAGTATCCGGTCCGCTTATCGTGGCGGAAAATATGACCGACGTCAAAATGTACGACGTGGTAAAAGTGGGCGAGATGGGCCTTATCGGCGAGGTGATCGAGTTGCGCGGTGACCGCGCCTCGGTGCAAGTTTACGAGGAGACGTCGGGCTTGGGCGTAGGCGACAAAGTGGTGTCTACGGGTATGCCCCTTTCCGTCGAATTGGCTCCCGGCCTTATCGAGAGTATTTTCGATGGTATTCAACGCCCCTTGGACGCCATTGCCAAAAAATACGGCGATCGTATCGTGCGCGGTATGGAGATACAAAATCTCGACCATCAAAAGAAATGGCACTTTGTGCCCACTGCGCAAGTCGGCTCGTCGGTAGAGGCGGGCGACGTGCTGGGCGTGGTGCAGGAGACTCCCATCGTCGTGCACAAGATAATGGTGCCGTATGGCGTGGAGGGCAAACTTACCTCCATTGCCGAGGGTGACTACACCATAGACGAGACGGTGGCGGCCATCACCGCAACGGACGGCACTATACGCGAAGTGTGTATGTTGCAACGCTGGCCCGTGCGCAAGGCGCGCCCCTACAAAGAGAAAATGACGCCCTCTATGCCGATGGTAACCGGTCAGCGCGTAATTGATACGTTGTTCCCCATCGCCAAGGGCGGTGTGGCCGCCGTGCCCGGCCCCTTCGGTAGCGGCAAGACGGTAGTGCAACACCAGTTGGCCAAGTGGAGCGACGCGCAGATCATCGTTTACGTGGGCTGCGGCGAGCGCGGCAACGAAATGACAGACGTGTTGAACGAGTTTCCCGAACTCAAGGACCCCAAGACGGGTATGCCTTTGATGCAGCGCACGGTGCTTATCGCCAATACTTCCGATATGCCCGTGGCCGCCCGCGAGGCCTCTATATACACGGGTATAACCATTGCCGAATACTTCCGCGATATGGGCTATAGCGTGGCCATTATGGCCGACAGTACTTCGCGTTGGGCCGAGGCTTTGCGTGAAATGAGCGGTCGATTGGAAGAAATGCCCGGCGACGAAGGCTATCCCGCCTATTTGGCCAGTCGTTTGGCCGAGTTCTACGAGCGTGCCGGCATCGTCAAAGTGCTTGGTTCGGGCAATACGGTGGGTAGCGTATCGGCTATCGGCGCCGTATCCCCTCCGGGTGGCGACTTGTCCGAGCCCGTATCACAGGCTACTTTGCGCATCGTCAAGGTGTTTTGGGGCCTCAGCGCCCAGTTGGCGTATAGACGCCACTTCCCGGCCATCGACTGGTTGGTGAGCTACAGTTTGTATGCCGATCGTATGCAAGAGTGGTATCAACAAAACGTGGCCGACGACTTTATGCAACTGCGCGCCTTTATTATGAACGTGTTGCAGGAGGAAGCCAACCTCGACGAGATCGTGCGCTTGGTGGGTATGGACGCTTTGAGTTATCGCGACCGCATGACTATGGAAACGGCCAAAATGGTGCGCGAGGACTATTTGCACCAAAACGCATTTCACGACGTGGATACATTTACGTCGATGGCCAAGCAATACCGTATGTTGCGCCTCATCAAGTTGTTCTACGACTTGGGCAACGAGGCCGTGGCCGCCTATGCCGATTTGGACGACATTTTGAATTGTCCCGCCAAAGAGCGCATTGGCCGCGCCAAATATATTGTGGAGGATGAGATCGCCACGTTCGACGATATCGAGGCCGAATTGACGGCACAACTCAAAGCCTTGGCAGAAGGAGGAGAGGTCAATGTATAAGGAATACAAAACCATCAAAGAGGTCGTAGGGCCTTTGATGCTCGTAGAGGGCGTAGAAGGAGTCAAGTACGACGAGTTGGTCGAGATATTGCAAGAGGACGGCAGCATTCGCCGTGGCAAGGTGCTCGAAGTGCGCGACGACAAGGCCGTGGTGCAGTTGTTCGAGAATACGCAAGGCCTCAAAATTTCCTCTTCGCGCGCACGCTTTTTGGGTCATAGCCAAACCTTGGATGTGTCCGAGGATATGTTGGGCCGCGTGTTCGACGGTATGGGCAAACCCCGCGATGGCGGTGCAGCCATCATTCCCGAGATGCGTTTGTCGATCAACGGCTCGCCCATCAATCCCGCCAGCCGCGACTACCCCAACGAATTTATCCAAACGGGTATTTCGGCCATAGACGGACTTAATACCTTGGTGCGCGGTCAAAAATTGCCCGTGTTTTCTATGAGCGGTTTGCCGCACGCCGAGTTGGCAGCGCAAATAGCGCGCCAAGCCAAAGTGCTCAATTCGGATAGCAAATTCGCCGTGGTCTTTGCCGCCATCGGTATCACCTACGAGGAGGCCGACTATTTCATCTCCGACTTCCGCAAAACGGGCGCCATCGAGCGCACCGTGTTGTTTACCAACTTGGCCAACGACCCCGCTATAGAGCGTATTGCAACCCCCAAGGTAGCCCTGACTTGCGCCGAGTATTTGGCGTTTGAAAAGGGCATGCACGTGTTGGTTATATTGACCGATATCACCAACTATGCTGAGGCATTGCGCGAAGTATCCGCCGCTCGTAAAGAGGTGCCCGGTCGCCGTGGTTACCCCGGCTATTTGTATACCGACCTTGCTTGTATGTACGAGCGTGCCGGGCGTATCAAGGGCAAAGAGGGTTCTATCACCCAAATTCCTATATTGACCATGCCCGAGGACGATAAAACGCACCCTATCCCCGACTTGACGGGCTATATCACCGAGGGACAGATCATTTTGTCGCGCGAGTTGCACAAGAGAGGCGTGACGCCCCCCATCGACGTGTTGCCTTCGCTTAGCCGTCTGAAAGACAAAGGTATAGGCAAAAACAAAACGCGTGAGGATCATGCGGACACGATGAACCAGTTGTTTGCCGCCTATGCCAAGGGCAAAGAGTGCAAAGAGCTGTCGGCCATTTTGGGCGACGCCGCCCTTACCGCCACCGACAAGTTGTACGCCAAGTTTGCCGAGGAGTTCGAGCGTAGATACGTATCACAAGGGTTTACGACCAATCGCACCATCGAGGAAACCCTCGATTTGGGGTGGGATTTGTTGCGCATATTGCCGAGAAGCGAGTTGAAACGTATCAAAGAGGCGTACATTTCCAAGTATTTGGACGGCAATAAGGAGTAAGTATGGCAAGACTCAACGTCAACCCCACACGAATGGAGTTGAAAAAACTCAAAGCAAGATTGGCGACCGCCGTACGCGGCCACAAGTTGCTCAAGGATAAATCGGACGAAATGATCCGCCGCTTCAGCATACTCATCAAGGAGAACAAAAAGCTGCGCGACGAGTTGGAGAAAGAATTGGCCGATTGCCTCAAAGAGTTCAGTTTGGCTGCCGGTTTGATGGAGCCTGACGCTATGGAAAAGGCGTTTTCGATGCCGACCGAAAGTATCAAGGCCACCTATGGCGTGCAAAACGTGATGAGCGTAGAAGTGCCCGAAATCAAGGTGGTGGAGAGCGGGGCGGGCAACGCCTATCCCTATTCTTTCGCCGACGTTACCAGCGAGGCCGACTATTCTGTGAAGCGCATAGGTGAATTGGTGCGCAAGTTGTTGACGCTGGCCGAGGTCGAAAAAACCACCGCCATGCTTGCCATCGAGATAGAACGCAACAAACGCCGCGTCAACGCATTGGAGTACGTGATGATACCCCAAATAGAGGAGACCATCCACTATATCAAGGGAAAATTGGACGAAAACGAACGCGCCTCTATCACAAGGCTGATGAAAGTGAAGAGCATGATCGCCGACAGAAACGATTAGCAAACCAAAAGCTAACCGGCAAACCAAGAGCTAATAAAAAGACCAACGGAAGTGCCGTTGGTTTTTTTTTGTGCGGTGTTGCACTTGAATTGACAAATCACCTTTTATCACAGCCATTTGCGCAGTTCTTGGAGACTGTCGCCCATAAAGGTAACGAAGTCTTTGGCAATGTCCATCAACTCTACCGAGATACCTTTGGGATTGTTGATGTTTTTGGATAGGGTGTCGAGACCCATATTGCTGCCTTTGATCAGTTGTTCGGCCACGCGGCTGTCCGAATTGGTGCCCAATGCACCCATTTTGAGCATACCTTTGTTGATGGCTTGCTCCACCGAGGAGTAGAAGTCCTCTTCGATGCCGTGCTCGCGCATATAGTCGTTGACCAAAGTGCTGAAATGTCGGTATTGATCCTTTTGGTGGACAACGAAACTTTTGAACTCTTGGTTGTAGATGTATTCCTCTACAACGTCGATGGCTTGCACGCCCATTACGGCGGTTTTGACCATATCGTGCAACATCACTTTTTCGGCCTTGACCGACACGTGGCCGCCGTATTGATCTTGACACGACGAAGTGGTGCAGTCGGTTTTGCTGGTTTTGACGGTTTGTTCGCTCATAATAATCTCCTTTTTGTTTGATTACTGAAAGTATGCCCCCAATACGTCCATTGTATGCAACTTGTAGACGAAGTAAAGGATATAAAACAAAAAGTTTAGTGACACTAAGAATTATGCAAGTTTAGTATTTTTAATAAAAAATATTGACATTGCTAATCCTGAACCATATAATCTAACTATTATACAAGGGGAATAGTTTCCCTAAGGAGAGTATATGGATATTGGGCCCAAAATTCGCGAATACCGCTTGCAGCGCGGCTTGACGCAAGAGGAGCTTGCCTCGCGGTGCGAGTTGACCAAAGGGTACATCTCGCAGTTGGAAAACGACGTGAGCAGTCCTTCTATCGCCACGCTCATAGACATACTCAACGTGTTGGGAATATCGTTGCAACAGTTTTTTGCGGAGCAAAAAGAGGAGCAAGTAGTGTTTGACAAAAACGACTTTTTCGAGTCGACCAACGGCGACGGAACCATTACTTGGCTTATACCCAACAGTCAAAAGAACGAGATGGAGCCCATTATACTGACGTTGCCTGTCAATGGTAGCAGCGACGTGCGTTACCCATTCGAGGGCGAAGAATTCGGGTACGTGCTGGAAGGCAAAATCATGATAACGGTAGGCGACTACACCTACAAAGCAAAAAAAGGGGACGCCTTCTATTTGTTGGGCGACAAGGAGCATCGCATAGTCAACGTGGGAGCAAAGGATTGCAAAATCATTTGGGTGGCAACGCCCAGCAATTTTTAGGAGAAAAGTATGGCTGCCAATGATAAAACGAACGATTTTGAAAAGATCATCGAATTGAAAAACGTGTCCAAGTCGTTTGACGGCAAAGCCGTCGTCAAGGACTTGTCCCTCTCCATTCGACGCGGGCAATTCGTCACCTTGCTGGGCCCTTCCGGTTGCGGAAAGACAACGCTTTTGCGTATGATAGCGGGCTTTGAGACGCCCACCTCGGGCGAGATCTATATCGGCGGCGTGCCTATGTCGTCTATACCGCCCTACAAACGTCCCGTCAACACCGTGTTTCAAAAATACGCGCTTTTCCCCCATCTCAACGTCTTCAAAAATATAGCGTTTGGCCTCAAACTGAAACGCATAGCCGATCCTACCAAACCCGCAAAAGAGCGGTACGTTACCAAACAGACGGTGGTAGACGGAAAAGTACGCCGCGAGCGCGTAAAAGTCAGCGTAGAAGCAACGCGCAAGTTGACCAAAAGCGAGATTGCCGACAAAGTGAATCGTGCCCTCAAATTGGTGGGCTTGGAGGACTACGGCCATCGCGACGTCAATAGCCTTTCGGGCGGGCAACAACAGCGCGTGGCCATTGCTCGCGCGCTGGTGTGCGAACCGAAGGTGCTGCTGTTGGACGAGCCTTTGGGTGCGCTGGACCTCAAAATGCGCAAAGAGATGCAGATAGAATTGAAAAAGATGCACGAAGAATTGGGCATCACTTTCATATTCGTTACGCACGACCAAGAAGAAGCCTTGACGATGAGCGACGTGGTCGTCGTGATGAACGACGGTATTATACAACAAGTGGCGCAACCCAAAAAGATATACGACGAGCCGCAAAACGCTTTTGTCGCCGACTTCATTGGCGAGAGCAACATTTTGACGGGCATTATGGAAAAGGATTATACCATTCGCTTTTTGGGCAAGACCCTTGCCTGCGTGGACAAAGGCTTTGAGAAGAACGAGCGCGTGGACGTTATCATTCGCCCCGAAGATATCGGCATATCGGCAGGGCCGGGGCAGGGGCACTTTGACGGTGAAGTGCTGACGGTGGTGTTTAAGGGCACCTATTACGAGATGGAAGTGAAGGCCGGCGACTATGAGTTTACCGTGCAAAATCAGGTGGAGTTTCAAAAAGGCGCTGCCGTATCCCTTACCATTGCGCCCGATAGCATCCATATTATGAAGAAGTTGATCACCATCAACAAGTTTGTGGGCTACGTATATGACGAAGAGACGATTTGCTTTGCCGAAGGCGATTGGGAGATACCCGCACAAGGATTTGAAAAAGGCGACGAAGTTGTGGTGCAAATCCCCTTCAACGCGGTGGAACTCACCGATGACGAAGAGGACGGCGTTATCGGCGCAAGAGTAGCGCAGAGCGTGTACAAAGGCACCTACTACCAAGTGCAGGTGATCACCGATACCTACGAGGATTTCTACGTAGATACCGCCGACGAGTGGGATATGGACGACCGTGTAGGCATCAAGATCGACCCTGCCAAAGTGCTGGTGGATGCCTACGTTGCCCCCGAGGAGACCGCCGATGAAGAGAAATAGAAACAAGGTATTTCGCCCCACGGCGTTTTCGTTTCCGTACCTTGCGGTAACGCTGGTATTCGTTATCGCGCCGTTGGTGCTGGTGCTCGTCTACGCGTTTCGCGGACAAGACGGCGGGTTTACCTTTGCCAATTTTCGCGAAGTGTTTACCGAAAAACAGAACGTGATGCAACTGTTGCAGACGGTGGGCATCGCCGCGCTGTCTACCGGTATTTGCCTGTTGCTTGCCTATCCGGTGGCCTACGTGTTGGCGTCCAAACCTTTCAACAAATGGGCTATATTGTCCTTGCTGTTTATCATACCTATGTGGATCAACTTCGTACTGCGCGTATTTGCATTGAAGTCGCTATTGGAGATGATGGGCATAGGCAAGGGGTATTTCGCTGCCGTAGTGGGCATCGTATACGACTTCTTCCCCTATATGTTATTGCCCATCTACACGGTGCTGAGCAATTTGGACAAGAGTTACGTAGAGGCTTCCGCCGATTTGGGCGCAGGCCCCGTGCGCACGTTTTTCCGCGTAACGTTGCCTTTGTCCGTTCCCGGAGTGGTCAGCGGTATAAGCATGGTGTTTATGCCCGTATTCAGTAGTTATGCCATCACCAAGACGATGGGCGACGCCGATACCACCGTCATAGGCGCCAAAATCGCCAGTTTGTTTCACCAGCGCTCCTATGGCGTCGGTTCGGCGCTATCCTTTGTGCTGCTGGTGTTGGTGCTCATCGTAATGGTGGTGACCAATTTGCTATCCCGCCGCACGGCAAAGGCGCCCAAAGGAGGTAAAGTCGCATGAAAAAGAGTACGATGTGGACTATTGCCCGTTGGGCTATCCTCATAGTGGTATTGTTGGCTATCTATCTGCCTTTGATCCTGATAATGGTGTATTCCTTTAGCGGCGCGCGCTCCGCAGGCGACACTTTCGGCGAATTTACCTTTTCGCAATACGCCAATCTGTTTGAAGATAAAAAGTTGCTGACTGCCACCAAAAACACCATCGTCGTAGGCGTGGTTTCCGCCCTGATCGCCACCTTGTTGGGGACTACCGCCGCCGTAGGCATACATTATATGCGCCGTCGTTGGCAAACCGCGGTGGACACCGCCTCGCAAATAACGGTGGTCAATGCCGAGATCGTTACGGCTATGGGCTTTTTCTTGCTGATGCTGTTTTTGCGCGACACCGTCAAATTGCCCGTCAACTTCGGATTGGGGTGGCTGATTGTGGCGCATACCGTCATCACCACGCCCTACGTCATTTTGACCGTCAGCCCGCGTCTCAAACAACTCAACCCCAACCTGTTGGAGGCCAGTATGGACTTGGGCGCGGGGGCTATTCGTAGCCTTATTACCGTGTTGCTACCCCAACTCGCGGGCGCTATGGTATCGGGATTTGCATTGGCGTTCACTTTGTCGTTGGACGACTTTGTGGTTACCAATATCAACGGCACCGGCGTGGATACCATATCCACCATTGTCTATGATGGCCTTCGTAACAAGCTCAACCCCGATATTCGCGCGCTGTCCACCATCATCTTCGTTTTGGTATTGGGCGTGTTGATAGTGGGTAACATCATCAAAAACAAGCGCTTGCAAAACGAAGCGCGCAAAAAGTAATCCGACGCCAAGGCGTTGCATTATAAATTATAAGGAGAATAAGGATGAAAAAGATTGTTTGTATCGTACTGTGTGTGGCAATGTTGGCCTCTGTTGCCGTCGTTTTCGCCAGCTGCAACAACGTACCCCGCGAGGAGCAACTCAAGATCTATCTACCCGGCGAGTATATGGACTATGATATCTTTGAAGAATTCGAGTCCTATTATTTGGAGAAAACGGGCAAGCGCGTCAAAGTGATGGCCGAGGACTTCGAGGCGGTAGAGGACATTCAGCGCGAAGTGGAGGTGCGTCATGCCGATTACGACCTCATTTGCCCCTCCGACTACATGGTGGAATACTTGATCAAAAAGGAACTGTTGTTGCCCGTGGACAAGAACGTGTTGGACGTGGAGCAAGAGGGTTTGTTCCGTTCCGAATATTTGGAGACTGCCCGCGAATTTGACCCCCAACTCAAGTACGCCGTGCCCTATATGTACGGTACCCTCGGTTTGGTGTACGACATCACCAAAACCGGCAAGCAGATCGATAGCTGGGAGGCGTTGTACGGTACCGAGTTCGTCAATAGACGTTCGCTCAAAGATTCCATTCGCGACACCTACGTGTCCGCTTGCATCTACAATGCGCGCAACGAGTTGGCGGGCCTAGAGGGTGTGCAGCAAAAAGAGGCCGTACAAGCCATCTTCGAGGACGCTTCGCCAGCCACCGTGAACAAGGCCGAAACGTTGTTGAAATCGGTCAAGTCCGGCAGTGTGTGGGACGTGGACGACGTCAAATTCGATATGGCCGCCGGCAAATCCACCGCTCCCGCCGTGGCATTGATGTGGTCGTGCGACGCCGGCTACGTGATGAACGACTATGAGGACGCCGCCGGCAAAGAGCAAGAGGGCAATCGCAATATGTGGTATGTAGTGCCCAAAGAGGGCGGCAACGTGTATATCGACGCCTTCGTCATCAACAAATACGCCGTCAACGTGGACGCCGCCAACGAGTTTTTGGCTTTCTTGTGCCGCAAAGATATCGCTTTGCTTAACAGCGATTATGCAGGTGCCATCAGCCCCGTCAAAGCGGCTTATGACGAATTGTACGAGACCTATACCACCGACGATGAGATGTTTGAGGGCACCCAACCGGGTTGGAAAGAGATGTTTATCGAAACCATGTTCCCCTCTGCCGAAACGCTCAACCGTTGCGGGGTCATGAAAGATTTTGACGCAGCCGACTACGAGAATATCAGTAGAATGTGGTCGAGATTGCAATAATACGACGCGAAAGATAGCAAAATGGCCGCCAAAAAGGCGGCCATTTCTTTTGCATAATTGGTGCAAAGGTTATTTGTCGATGAGGTGTTCCAGCACAGATAGTCGATCGATCGCTTCGGCCAGAAAATGCTTTTCGGTCCAGTAGGGGTGTAGCGTGCGCGCGTTGTCGGTAAACTCCAGTGTAAGGGGCACGTCGCGCCGCGTTTTGAATACGGTGGGCATAAGGTATTGCCAATTCAGATTGCCGTCGAAGGGCAGCAGGTGCTGATCGCCCGTGCCGTCGTTGTCGTGCATATGTACGCAGGTCAATTTGTCGAGATAGGGCAACCATCTGGGGTCGGTCGTATCGTGTGTAAAGGCGTTGGTATGACCAAAGTCGAAGCAAAAACCCAGCGAGTCGGCGTCTTTGAAATTGGCAAACACCCAATCGAGATAGTCGTTGCGACGCGTGTTTTCGAGGCAAAACCGCACGTTGCGCTTTTGCGCTACCGCCACTACCTTTTCCAATCGTTTGAGCCCCAAATCGTTGTGCATAGGCGGCGTGGGCGAACTGGATACGTGTGCTACGGCGTTTTTGATGCCCATACTGCCGGCATAGTGTATGCCCGCTATCAGTCGGTCGGTAAAATAGTCGCCGTCCTCTCCCTCGCGCCAAATATCGTTGGTAGCCAAGTAGGGCAGGTGCATACTGTCGATTTTTAGCCCGATCTTTTGGGCATATTGGTTGGCTTCGTAAAAATTGCGGTCGCACTCAAAGATGAAGAAAACGCCGTCGAATCCTACGCCTTTGATGGTGTCGAGTTTGCTTTGGTAACTCGTCTTATATCCGTTGCCGAAACTGATATGCTTTTCCATAATTTACCTCAATTCAAGCATACCTTTTTGGATCGCCTATTGTCAAACGATTGTTCGTTTTATCTGCAAAAAAGATGACGTATTTCTTTCGAATGTGCGTTTGTCGCGCCTATACTTGGCGTCAATGTCGCCGAAACGCGCAAAATACAAAAGTATTTTGCTAAAATGTTGCCTGTGCAACATATCGTGCGCGCTAAAAGTGATATACTAGTATCGCATTCGCAAAGGAGTTCAATATGAAAAAAGTAATCGTTGTTTTGGTAGCATTATTCGTATGCTTGGCGGTGTGCATGGGCGCATTCGCCTGCAACAATGCCGCAACTCGTCCGCAACAAACCCAAGATCCTGTCGATAAGGATAGTTCGCAATCTGCCGACCAAGACCCCGTGGGGGCCAAGGAGACCTATACCGTGTTTGCGCCCGATGGCGCGCCTAGTTTGGCTTTAGCCAAAATGATGAAGGACAATGCCGCCGTAGCGGGACATGCCATGGACTATAGGATCATAGGCGCGGCCAACGTGGCGGCCAGCATGATCAACGGCGACGCCGACTTTATCATTGCCCCCACCAATGCAGGCGTGATGCAGAGCATCAACACCGACAACTACTATATGTTGGGCGTAACCAGTTGGGGTAATCTATATATTGTAACTACCAACGACGGTTATGAGGCGCTGGCCGACAATGCAACAACCGCCGATGCCGCCGCATTCTTGGCGCAATTCGCGGCAAAAAGCATCAGTTCTATCGGCAACAATCAAGTGCCCGACAATAGTCTCAAATATCTGTTGGGATTGCAAAACGTCGATTGCACCGTAGCCGACGGCGTGGACGCGGCCACCATTCAGGCAGACCTCATTGCCGGCTCGGTAGACTGCGCTCTGTTGGGCGAACCTGCCGCCACGGCCACCAAAGCGTTGCTCGCCAAAAACGGCGTGACAAACTATCGCATTTTGGGTAGCCTAAGCGCCGTGTGGCAATCATTGACCGGGCTTGCCTACCCCCAAGCGGGTATATTCGTCAAAAAGAGCGTTGCCGCCGACCAAGCGTTTATCGCCGCTTTCGAGAGTACGCTTGCAGCCTCTATCGACTACTTCAACGCTTCTGCGGCCAATGCCGAGGAATTGGGCAACTATATGCAGTCGCGCGAGGACAATAGCTTGAAGGGTGCCATCGTCAAACAATGCTATTTGCGCACGGCGCAAAGCTACCGTTCGGCCTCCGCGGCAAAAGAGGACGTCAAGCGTCTTGTAGGCGTGTTGGTTCCTCGCTTGGCCGATGGCAATTATGACGGCGTCTTCTACCAAGCGCAATAAGGCCGCACGTATTGCAGGCTATATTTGGCGACGCCACGGGGGCACGTTGTTGGCCCTCGCGGCGATCGCTTTGTTTTTGGGCGCGTGGGAATTGGTGGCAGTCGGGCTCAAAAAAGAGTATATGCTTCCGCGCTTTTCGGCCGTTTGCGTCGCATTCGGCAGGTTGTGGGGTACCCCATCCTTTTATCGAGATACGTTCGCCACGTTGTTGCGCGCTATTTGCGGGTTCGCCATAGCCTTTTTCGCAGGTGCCGCGATGGGCGTTGCGGGTGGCGTGTTTTCCAAGTTTCGCGCTTTTTGCAAGCCGCTGGTCGCATTCTTTCGCGCCGCGCCCACGATGGGCCTTACCCTCGTCATTATGGTGTGGCTGCGAGCCAAATATACCCCCGTTTGCATAGGCTTTCTGATGGTATTTCCGGTGATATATACCACCGTCGCCGATAGCATTGCCACCGCGCCCCGCGATTTGCTGCAAATGGCCAAGGTGTATCGCATGCCCCTGTCGAAGCAAATACGGTATATCTACGTGCCACACGCCGTCCCCATGATGTTTTCGGCGTGCAGTACCGCATTCGCTCTCAATATCAAAGCGACGGTCAGCGCCGAGATCTTGGCGCATACCGTGGGCTCTATCGGCGTGCATATGACCAATGCCGCCGCCGATTTGCTGGACGGGACTGCCATGCTGTTCGCTTGGCTGTTGGTGGCCGTATTGCTGTCGGTATTGGCGGAGTGCTTGCTCAAATTGATTGAGCGCTTGTGCTTGAGGAGGTATGGCAATGCGATTGTCTGATCTAGGGTTTGCCTATGGCGACAAAGTCATATTCGACCACTTGCATTTGACGTTGGAGGAGGGTGCCATCACTGCCGTGCTGGGCGACAGCGGCGTGGGCAAGACGACCCTGCTACATCTTTTAGCGGGTATCGTGCCGCCCGACTATGGCCGGATCGACAAGCGTAATGTGGGCTATATGTTTCAGGAGCCGCGCCTTCTGCCTACGCTTGACGTATTGCACAATTTGTTGGCCGTGCCTTCTATCGACGAGGCCGGTGCCAAGCGCTGGCTCGAAGCGGTGGGGCTTGGCGATAGTCTCAAATTGTTGCCCCACCAATTGTCAGGCGGTATGGCGCAACGCGTGTCTATGGCACGCGCGTTTGCCGCCGAGTGCGATTTGCTTTTGATGGACGAGCCGTTTCGCGGGTTGGACCTATCGTTGCAGGCCAAATTGCACGAGGTATTCGCCGCATTATGGCGCGAGGCAAACACGACTACCGTGATGGTAACGCACGACGTAGACGAGGCCGTGGCGTTGGCGGGGCGGGTGTTGGTATTGCGTGGTAGCCCTGCGTCCGTGGTATATGACGGAACGGTGGCGGACAAAGAGGTCGCTCGCGCCGCGGTGCGCGCGGCATTGACGTCGCCAGTGCCTATTCTTCGCTGAAATTTACAAAAATATAAACCAAAAGAGGGGCGCCGCCCCTTTTTTGCATATTGACAAGCAACTATTCGTACTGTAAAATAGATTTATAGTGTAAATAGGAGGATGCTATGGACGAGGAAAAGAATTTGAATGAATCCGCTGCCGACCGCGTAGACGCACCCGAGGTCGCCGAAACGCCGCAAGTCAAGGATTGCAAAGATCTCAAACTCAATTATCCCCAAACGCTCAAAGTCGGTTTGGGATTTGCCGTCGTAATGATTTTCTGGACGGTGTACAACTTTGTCGTGCCCCTTTTGCTGGAGCAGGCGTTTGGATTTAGCAATACCATTCGCAACGTCATAGTGGGCATTGCTTCGGCCATGTGTATGGTGCTGCTGCCCATCTTCGGCGGCATCAGCGATCGATCGGGGCGCACCAAACTCGGTCGCCGCTTCGGCCGCCGCACACCGTTCATCGTCATCGGTACGGTCATTACCATCGTAGCCATGATTTTGGTGCCCATCTCGGTGTCCAAGCAGTTGACAAACAGCAATGCCATTCGCACCCAGTACCAAGGCTTCTTTGAGATAGAGGACGGCAATATAGCCATCACCAATCCCGAAACCGGCACGCCTATTACGCGCAACGAGTTGTTGGCCTCTTGGTATGACGAAGCCGAAAACGGGAATTATAGCCATTTAGGCAAAACGGATTTTGAAAAGCTCAAGAGCGAGCACCCCGACAACACGCGCGATTTTTACGTCAGCCTGTACAACCCCCAAGTTTCCAACGGCAAGTTGATGGGCGTCATCGGTAGCGCGACCTATTCTATTCGCAACGTAACCTATGCCGACGGCACCTTTACCTTGGCGTCCAAGGAGGATAGCGTGGCGCTTAGCGAGGAGCAATACAATACCCTCAACGCTACCGCCACCGCCTATGCCCAATACGTGGACGATACCGCCAACGACTTTGTTTCCGCGGCCGTCAACAAAGAGGTAAATTGGGGCTTCTTCGGCTTCTTCTTGGTGGCGTTGGTGCTCATTATTTTGGCGCAAACCGTCATCAGGACGCCCGCCGTCAGCTTGATGCCCGACGTAACGCCCAGCCCGTTGCGTAGCCCCGGCAACGCCATGATCAACCTCATCGGCGGCGTGGGCGGCGGCATCGGCTTCCTCATCTACACCATCACCTTTATGTTTGCGGACAAGATACCTTTGTCCACGCAGTATTGGATCATATTCGGCACGATGGCGGCCTCGTTGGCGCTGGTGCTGACGTTATTCATCCTTTTGGTGCGCGAGCGCAAGATGGTGGAACAATGCAATGCCATTTGCCGCGAGTACGGTTTGCCGGTATATGAGGAAAAAGAGGAGGAAGGCAAGACGAAGAAAAAGGCCAAGGGCAATATGTTCAAGGCTTATGGCAAAAAGAAGATAACCAGCTTCCTTCTCATTTTGGGCTCCATCTTTATGTGGTTTATCGGTTACTATGCCATTGCCAACAATATGCCCATCTATTGCGTCAAGATTTTGGGCGTCAGCACGGGTCTTGCCTCTATCGTCAGTGGCGCCAGCCTTGTGGTTGCGGCCATAGGCTTTATACCCGTAGGCATTATGGGACGCAAGATTGGCCGCAGATGGTCTATTATTTTCGGCTTTAGCCTTGCCATTATCAGCTATTTGTTGGTGGCTATTTGCGTCAACAAGGCCAGCGATACCGCTACCATCATCTTTATGGCGTGCTATATGGTGTCCGGCTTTGGCCTCATCTTTGCCAACGTCAACACCTTGCCAATGGTGCTGGAGGTGTCTTCTCCCGAGGATATCGGCCGCTTTACGGGCATCTACTACATTGCCACGATGTCGGCGCAAACCATCGGCCCCATCTTGGGCGGCTTGGTCATGGACTACATCGGCGGCAGCAAGGCTTTGTTTATCTTCAGCGCAGCCTGCGTGGCGTTGGGCGCTATCATGATGCTGTTCGTCAAGCACGGCGAGGCACCCGACTTCTTGTCGCAACAATCCGCGCGCAAAGAGGCGCGCGCTGCCAAACACAGCGCATAATAGGCGGTTTGATCAAACAAAAGGCCGTTCCCATGCGGAATGGCCTTTTGTTTTGTTTATGAATCGTTGGCAAAACGCCGTGTGATCAGTCTTTTTTGTTCTCTTTGTCTATGCCGAAATAGCGCAGGTAACTGTTGTGGCAATAGCGTATGATATGCGGTGTATCGCTTGCTTTTGCGCCCTCGAAGTCGTACTTACCGTTGACTTTCCACGCCTGCAAAATGCCAATATTGATGGCGCCTTTGGGGCAGAGGAAGGAACAACGCATACACCCCAGACAATGGTTGCCGAATTTGAATTTGTCCCCTTGTTTGCGTATGTTTTGGGTGGGGCAGTTGCGTATGCACAGTCCGCAGTCTATGCATTTCTTTTTGACAACGCGAAAGGTTTTGCCTATAACGGGCATAGCGGGGTGCTCTATGCGCACAAGTCCCGCTACCAAGCGTGCTTTGGCGCAGGCAGGCAGCGGAATGTTCTGTTCATTGGCCACTACTTCGGCGTCCTCGGCTACCTTTTGGTAGAGACGCTCGCGCATGAGCGCCACCATATCGTCTGGGTGGCGAAAAATGATGTTATAGGGCATTATATAGTGGAATTCGGCGCCGAAACGATAGCCTTTGGCCTGCATTCGTTTGACGATACGAACGCTACTGGCGCCGTTGATCTTGAGGGGTTCACCCCCGGTTTTGACTACGAAGAAATATTGTCCGCTACCTTGTGGAAAGGTCTTGGCAAATCGTTCGGCAATGACGGGTGCATTGAATCCGTGCACAGGGTAGGCAATGCAAATCATATCGCCGTCGGGTGCCGCGGGCGGTTGTGTTTTTTCTATGGGCCAAAAACGGCTTTGTATTCCTTTGGCCTGTAGTGCGTGGCAAAGGGCCTGCACGGCCTTTAGGGTGTTGCCTGTAGCCGAAAAATAGTAGACATCCAGGGTTTTCATCTCAAACGTCCTCTTCGACTCGGGCTATGCCGTCGGTATCAAAATAGTACACTGCATTCTCGCTTGGCGAGTGCGTATCGTACCATATTTGGCCATAGAAAGGATTGTTTTTGGCCAAGCGGTCAAAGTTCCAATGCTCCCAGCGTATGCAATGCGGGCACCAATGGCCCGCTTTGAGTACGGTATATGGCGAGGCCTCGAATGTATGGCCGTCGGCACATTGCCAAAGCACTTTGTCATACCAGTTGCCCGCGTCAAACCGAGGCGCCAAACATTGCCCTCCGCGAAAAGAGGCCGCGCTTCGCAAGTCGTCAAGGTCGAGTGCGGCCATAGGCTTGCTTTCGTCGTAGCCGTGCGACAACTTGTATCGCGCGGCCGCCTCGGGCGCAAGCGCCGCTTTGTAGTCTTGTCCATCTATTTGGTTTTTGCACCATACGGCAAATTTCGTCCAATCCTCGCCGATTGCTTTCCATTGTTGTTTACTGCCGAAAAAGGCGTTGATGCGGCCCACGTTGCCCTCTTTTACCCAGCGATAGGGGGCGTTGTTGTCTTTGAGTAGGGGTTTGAATATGATGGCGCGTATAGCCGCCGGCGGCAACAACTTGGCCAATGCAAAATATTTGTTTTTGGCGCGCACGTCTTTCCAAAACTGAGCCGCCGATTTGGAACGGTAGTGGAATTTTTGCTCCAAAACGTCGCTGTCGGCAAACCACATACAATGAAAGTTGCGTGTGGCGTGCCAATTCGGTTTCATGAATTTTTCGACGCTGCCGCCTATCATTGCAAACCCCATGTCGAAGGTCTCGAATCCGGTGGTGCGATAGGCTTGGCCGCCGCCGATGTTGTAGACGTTTCGCCAAAAATCGTCGGCTTCGCCGCGCAGATCCTGCTCCAAAATGTTTTTGAGTAGTACGCCGCTATCGTGGTCGGTCGCCCACTCGATGGGTACGTTGAAACAGGTGTGAAACATCAAGCCGTCCGCAATGTTGGCCATCAGCAATTTTTCGTATAACATACCTGTTTGGCGCAGCACCGCCCAAGTGGCGATGTTGCTATCCAACACGGTGCGTTCCCCGATGAGTTTGCCCAAGCCGTAACTGTCGTAGGCGCTGGGCAGCAAGGGGTCGCCCACGCGTCCCCAAGGGTGATGATAGTCGCGGTTGCCGTACAGTGCCACGGTGGATATATGTATGAACTTGGGCTGGGGTGTTTGCGCCTCTACCGCCGCCACCATATTGGCGACGCCCACCACGTTGGCGTCGCGTGCCAGATCGGGGCGCTTGTCCGCAAGGGGCGGAATGACTGCGGCCATACTCACGACGTATTGTGCGCTCGCCACCAAAGACAGGCAGTCGTCGGCGTTTTTGATGTTGCCAAACAGCACGCTTATGCGGTCGCCGTATGTTTTGCGCCATTTGGCGCTGAGGCGTCTTTCTCGCTTTTGGTCGAGCAAAAGCACCCGAAGGCGTACTCCCGTCAATTTCATCATTTCGCGCACAACGGCTTGTCCCATATTGCCGCTTGCACCCGTCATCGCTACGGTAATCGTATCCATATCTTCTCCTTGTTTGTGTAAAAAAAACGCACGTTGCTGCGGAATGAATTAGTGGTGATTGGCAACGAAGCGTTTGAGACGACGCAACGCTTCGGCGATCTGCTCCATAGAGTAGGCGTAGCTTATACGCACGTTGTCGCGGCCGCATTCGCCAAACGCTTGGCCGGGTATAACGGCTAACGCTTCCTCTTTGAGCAACGTTTCGACAAACGCCTCGCCGTCCATGCCCGTAGCCGATACGTTGGGAAAGGCGTAAAACGCGCCTTGCGGCTCGAAGCACCTTAGCCCCATCTCGTTGAGGCTGGCCACCAAATATTTGCGGCGTAGGTTGTATTGTTTGCGCATGACTTCCACCGAGGCAAAGTCGTCTTCCAAGCCCGATTGCATTGCTTCCAGACCCGCATATTGGGCTGCGGTGGGCGCGCACATCAGGGAAAATTGGTGTATTTTGAGCATTACGTCGCGAATTGGCTTGGGAGCGCAAACGTAGCCTAAACGCCACCCGGTCATAGCAAACGCTTTGCTGAATCCGTTGAGTACGATGGTGCGTTGCCACATATCGGGTAGAGTGGCCACGCTCGTGTGTTGCACTCCGTAGGTAAGCTCGGCGTATATCTCGTCGGATACGACCAGCAAATCGTGCGCCTTGACAAGGTCTGCCACCGCTTGCAGTTCCTCTCGGGTCATTATGGCGCCCGTGGGGTTGTCGGGGTAGGGCAACACCAAAGCCTTGGTGCGGGGTGTGATGGCCGC
>CAMPCZ010000003.1 GCA_946648015.1 uncultured Clostridia bacterium | reverse complement strand
CCAGGCGAACATACGCAAATGGCGATAGGACAACGGCCCGCGAAAACGGATATCGTGCTCGGCAGTTATCTCGTGCAAACGTAGCTTTTTGCGCTTTTGCGACACGACGTCGACAGTTTTGGTACAAGGCACGTCGGCAGACTCGATTTGGTCGGTGCATAGAGCCGAAGTATCGGCGACGCCTACCACCGTATCGGCAGCCAAATCGGACACAGGCTCGACCGTCGTCTCTGTCGAAGAGGAAAGCCCCGCCTCGGCTACCGCGGCGTCGGCGGCGCTTGGGCCCGACTGCATATCTGTCGCCGGGGCGATCGGCAATATAGACGCGTCCGCGTCGACCGGTGCGGCCTCGCCTGCGCCATTATCCTCTATGACGTCTTGTTTTTGTTCTTCGGTACTCATCTTGGCCTTGTCGTCGTTTATCAAACAAAAAGCTTCCCATGCGGGAAGCAAATGGGTTTTATAAAATATTATTCAATGGTCAAAATGTCGGTGAAACCCGTGATCTCAAACACTTCGTTGACCAACTCGCATACGTTGACGACCTTCATTTTGCCTTGGCGATTCATCGTCTTTTGGGCGCTCAACAACACGCGCAATCCTGCCGAAGAGATGTATTCGAGCTCTTTCATATCAAAGATGAGGGACGTGACGCCTTCGAGCGAAGTGCGCAGTGCGGTCTCCAACTCGGGCGATGTGGTCGTATCCAGTCTGCCCGCCAAAGCAATGGTAAGTTCGGTGCCATTCAGGGATTGATTGATAGTCATATTCGCCTCCTTAGAATTTCTTGTAAATGATCATTTCGACGGTGTTGTCGGCTATGGCGATCTTCACTTCGTCAGCCAACTTGGACACTATCGACTTTTCGAGTTCGTCCCAACTTTCTTGGGGTGCGTTTTCCTCGTGGATTGAAGCTTTATATTGATTGAGCGACCACAAACACATGCCTGTAGTGGCAAACATATCCGTGCCCATATAGGTGGTGCCGGCCACGTAGACGGACGCAGGCAACGGTCTGTTGTCCACAGGCTCCAAAAAGCGCTCGAAAATATCCTTGATCTTGCCCATCACGCCCTTGGCAGCGGCATTTTTGCCCGAGGTGGAGGCAGCCAGCAAATTCTTGCGCAACTCGGTATTCATCATGGTTTCGGCCCTTAGATGCAAGGAGACTTCGCTCCCGTCGGATTCCAACCAAAAGTCGGCCTCATGCTCGCCGGTGATAGCCTGCATCATACCCATCATTTCTTCCGCAAAAAGGCGCAAATGCAGGGTGCTTTTTTTGTCTAAACCCCTATATTCGGCCACTTTTTCGGTCTGCGCAAAGGCGTCTTGGACACCGACGCCGCCGTTTGTAACGTGAACAATATCCGATTTCATTGCTATTCTCCTCTTTTTATACCCAAGGCATACTATAGGCAAGTCGCACGGATACTTCCCCGCACGTCGCCTATTTATATTATATCATATATCCACAATGGCGCAAGTGCTTTTGGCGACAATTTGCTCGCTTATCGCTATATCTTTTTGCGGATTGTGGTAACGTTTTGGCCGTTTTTGTACTCGTATGCCACTTCGTCCATCGTCTTTTTGACCATAAATACGCCCAGTCCGCCCACCGATCGCTCTTCGGCCGACAACGTGATGTCGGGGTCGGCCTTGGCAAACGGATCGTAGGGTGTGCCGCTGTCGGCAAAGGTTATAGTGGCCATACGCGTGGGCAGATCTATGCCAACGCCCACCACAGCCGTACCTCTTTCGGCACCGTAGGCATAGCTGGCGATATTGACGAATAGTTCCTCTACGGCAACGTCGATTTGCATTTGCGCCTTGGGCGCGCACTCCGCAGCCTCCAACGCTGCGTCCACAAAGGCCAGCACTTCGGGCAAGGCCTCGGGGCGCGCCAATAAAGTCTTGCGAGCCATACCCGCGCCGTTGTAGCGCACGCCAAGCATGGTAACGTCATCAAATTGCGGCGCTTCACCCACAAAGGCGTCTATATCGCCCTTGACTGCCTCGAGAATGGTGCGGCATTCGGCACCTTTTACGCGATTGAGCGCCGCAAGCATACGCTCGACGCCATACTGACTATTGTCGCGGTCGGTGGCCTCGGGCACACCGTCCGTATACACGAAAATGCTATCTCCGGCCGACAATTCGACGTCGTAATCACAATAGCGCACGCCGTCCATTGCACCGATGACGACCCCGTGCTTATCGCGCAAAAGTTCGTAACCCGCGCCCACTCGCTCGACAACAGGGAACTCGTGGCCGGCGTTGGCGGCCCTGAGGCGACCGGTGGACAACTCCAAAATGCCCAGCCAAACCGTTACGAACATATCGGCCTTGTTGTTGAGACAAATGGTGTGATTGACCTTTTCGAGAATGCGTGCGGGCGAGGTACCGTCTATGACGGCATAGTTGTAGATGAGTATCTTGCTGGCCATCATAAACATAGCGGCGGGCACGCCCTTGCCCGATACGTCCGCTATCACCAACGCCAAGTGGTCGTCATCGATAAGGAAGAAATCGTAAAAATCGCCGCCCACCTCTTTGGCGGGGTGCATAGTGGCGTATATATCGAATTCGTGCCTATCGGGGAAAGGCGGGAAGATGTTGGGCAGCATTCCCTCTTGGATCTGGCTGGCAATGTCGAGCTCGGCGCCAATGCGCTCCTTTTCGGCCGTAGTGGCAGTCAGGTTCTTTTCGTATTCGCTCAAGTCCTGCTCCATATCGCTCATAATCAGGGAAAGGTTTTCGATCTCATCGCCCGTCTTGATGTTGAGAGAAGCGAAATGATCGGTGGTATCTTTACCTTCGCGCTTGTCCTGCACGTATTGCGCGGCGGCCGTGGCCAAGCGATTGATGGGAGCGGCAACGGTGCGCTTGATGTGCCAGGTAACGAAAAATGCCACTATGAAGGTAATGATGGCCAACACCACGACGAATTGCCACACAAACGTGCGCGACATCTCGACGATATGCGTCAGCGCCACGTTGCAAACGACGTAGCCCGCTATGGTGCCGTCCGAGGCAAAAACGGGCGCGCCCGCCGAGCAAGCATAGGTGCCGTCGGTGAGTTTGAGCACAATGGCGTTGTTGATGTCGCCAATACCTTGGTAGGTCCTGGTGCGCCCCTCGTCCATATCTATGGTTACACCCGCTTTCTGCGTGCTGTTGGACTCGTCGGGATTGAGAATAAAGCGGAATTGCAATGCGTCCGGCGTGGGCATACCGATAAAAATGGAACTGAGATCGTTGTGCTGAGCGACCGACGCCAACACGGATGACAAAGTGCGATACCCGGTATCTTCCAGTACCGTTTCGTCGTCCGCAAAAACCCTATCGCGATAGGATCGTAGTTGGTCGCCGTCTATAACGTCGGCACACATCTCGGACAAAGACGATACGCTATGCTCCACTTGGGTAACCGCGTCGCGCACATAGAAAAAAATGCCGAAGCCGAGCGCAAAAGAGCAAAGCACCAGCGACAATACCAATATGGCGTGAAACGTCCTTGCGCGCAACGAGTAGTGCATCAACTCGAACTTGCTCATCTCGCGTATGCTTTTGGTGGGCATAATCTACCTCCATATCATTGTGATACTATACAATTATAACATATAATATTTTATTTTTAACCCATTAAGCAATATTTTTTACCTCAATACCCCATGATTTGTCTTTTCGGCGCCAAAACGAGCAAAAACCCCGCCCACGGCGGGGTTTTTGCGGCAAAACGATACCTCTTATTCGACCTCGGCAACGGAGGCCTTATACTCGGCATATGCACTTTGGCCCTGCTGCTGCAGCGAGGCTATATCGACGCCCGCACGATAGTAGTCGAACCATTCCGTTATTACATTATCCTCGGCGAGCCGACACAACGCAGTAGCGGGCTTACCGCTGTTGTAGGGCGCATAGAGTACGTCGTCGCCTACCGTCACTTTAATATAATACTCGCCGTATTCCTGCGCGTCGGCGGGCACGTCGAAACTGACGGTCAAATCACGACGCTCTTGCGGAACTTCGTCCTCTTTGAACATATAGTACACGTCCGCTTTTTTGTCGGCGGCGCGCAAGTCTATCATATAGTAAACGTAGGGATACTCGGGCGTGTAGGGGCTTTGGTAATAGAATACGCCCGACAAGCCGGCTACCTCGTAGTCGGCCACGGCAAGCGTCTTGCCCAACTGCTTTTGCACGTAGCTGAGGTCGGTGGCGTTGTCCACGCGGCTGTATTTGACAGACTGGCTATAGGCGCGTTTGAGTATCTTGCCCGACAGCGCCGGCAATGAATAGGACAGCACCTTGGTGCGTCCCTTGAAATAGACGCCCAGCGGTTCGCGCCCTTTGCCGGGGTAGCCGTCGCCCGTAGAGGCGGTGCCGTTGTCGTAGACGATGCTTTCCACCAAAGTGGGGTCTTCTTCATCGTAGGAATAGGTGATTTTGACTATCCTTGCCGAAAGCGGCGTGTCGTTGTCTTGGTAGACGTAATAACCCGTACCGTCGGCGCGCACAACCAAATAGGCCTTGACGCCCTTGTCGGCAATATAGTCGGTCACCTGCGATTCGCTCTCGCCCGTTTCGGCGTTGACAGAGCTATAGGTGCGCGTAAAGTCGATCAATTCGTACGTACCGACCACTTTGTCGAGTTTGGCGGGTTTGGACGGATAACAAGCCGTTAGCCCCGCAAGGCACAAAACCGCCACCATCAATACAGCAATGACTATGCTAAATCTTTTCATAACTGCCTCCCGCGCATATGCGCTTATATAGATAGTATATCACCAATGCAACATTCTGTCAAATCTTCCAAAATCAGGCAGACCAACGCTTACAAAATGCAAGATTGCACGAAAAAACCCTCGGCCGAGGCCGAGGGTTTACATTTGAAACAAATTACTTGCGAGCGTCCAATTCGGCTTTGCGCTTTTTGGCGTCTTCGATGATCTTGGCGTTGGCGCTGGCGGGCACTTCCTGATACTCGGCAAAAGTGCTGACGAAGCGGCCGCGACCTTGGGTCATAGAGCGCAGGTCGGTGGCGTACTTGAGCATCTCGGCTTGGGGAATGGAGGCGGAAATGATTTGCTTGCCATTCTCTTGCTCGGTGAACTTGATGGCGCCACGGCGTTTGCTTACGTCACCCATAACGTCGCCGAGATAACTCTCGGGCACGATGATCTTGACGTCGTTGACAGGCTCGAGGAAGTAGGGACCGGCCTTGTTGATACCCTCCTCATACGCCAATTTGGCAGCCGAGATAAAGGCGATCTCCTTGCTGTCGACGGGGTGATATTTGCCGTCGAATACGGTGCATTTGAGGTCGATCATGGGGTAGCCGGCCAACACACCGGTTTTGAATGCCTCGCGCAAGCCCTTTTCGACCGCGGGGATAAATTGACGGGGAATGGCACCGCCAACGACGGCGTCTACAAACTCGAACACGCCATCCGCGGCACCCGGCTCAAAGCGCACCGAGCATTGACCGAATTGACCGGCGCCGCCCGTTTGCTTCTTGTGGCGACCGACGGCCTCGGCCGAATGGTGAATGGCTTCGCGATAGCTTACGCGGGGTTCGCGCAACAATGCGTCCACGTTGTATTTATTCTTAACCTTTTTGCAGATGATGTCCAACTGCATTTCGCCCATACCGCACAACAGGGTCTCGTTGGTCTCGGCGTTTTGCTCGATGGATACGGTGCTCTCTTCCTCCAACATCTTGTAGATGCTGGCGATGACTTTCTCTTGATCGTCCACTTTGGCGGCGTTGATAGCCAACGCAATGACGGGAGCGGGGAAGGGAATGGCGTCGAAGGGCTCGGTAACGCTGTCGTCACCCAAGGTGTCGCCCGTCTTGGTGTAGCTCAATTTGGCCACGGCACCGATGTCGCCCGCGTTCAATTTGTCCACGCCCTCTTGCTTTTTGCCCTTGAGACAATAGAGGCTGCTGATGCGCTCTTGCTTGTCGGCATTGACGTTGTTGAGGCTCATGCCCGAAGCAACCGAGCCGCCCTCTACCTTGAAGAGCAACAATTTGCCCACGAAGGGGTCTACCACGCTCTTGAAGACTTGCAGGCAGGTGCCCTCGGTCTTGGCGACGGGAGCGGGAACGAATTTGATAATGGCGTCCATCAAGTTGGTGACGCCCACGTTTTGGGTGGCGGAGCCGCCGTATGCGAGAATGGCGCTGTCTTGCGCGATAGCGGCTTTGATGCCCGAGATGACCTCGTCGTGCGACAAGTCGCCCTCTTCAAAATACTTCTCCATCAAGGCGTCGTCGGTCTCGGCGGCCAACTCAACGATCTCGAGGCGAGCCTCTTCGTATGCCGATTGCAGAGCGGCGGGAATGGCGATCTCGTTGCCGTTCATGTCGAAGGCCTTGCCTTCCAACACGTTGACGTAACCCTTCATGGTGAGAGCCTCGACGATGGGGATCTCGGCCATAACGACCTTGGAGTAAGATGCGCGAATGGCGTTGATGGTCTCCACATAGTTGGCGTTCTCTTTGGTGACGCCGTTGACGAAAAGAATGGCGGGTTTTTTGCGTTCGCCTACCATCTCCAACGCCTTTTCGGTGCCTACGGTCATATTGCCCGAAGCGCTGGTAACGATAACGGCGGCCTCGCAGACGTGCAACGCGGCGATGACTTCGCCCTCAAAGTCGAAAAATCCGGGCGTGTCGAGTACGTTGATCTTGACGTCTTTCCACACCGCGTAGCCGGCGGACAAACCGATGGAGATCTTGCGGGCGATCTCTTCGGGATCGTAGTCCATAGTGGAGTTGCCGTCGTCCACACGACCCAAGCGGTCTATAGACTTGGCGTTGAACAGCATCGCCTCGGCCAAAGAAGTTTTACCTTCGCCGCCGTGCCCGATGAGCGCTACGTTACGGATTGCATTTGTTTCAAAAACTTTCATATTGTACCCCTTTTATGGTAAATTTGTCAAAGTATAGACTTTAATTATACTACTATACAACGAGCGATTTTGCAAGCAATTTCTAACACAGTTAGCAAAAAAAATTATATAATATACTATGGTTGGAATTATAGACAGCGGTATGGGCGGCCTGACTACTCTGTCCGCTTTGTGCAAAGCAAAGGTAGACCACGCCTATTGCTACTATGCCGACACGCGCCACGCGCCCTACGGCAATCTACCCGCCCATGCCATCATAGAGGCGGCGCAAGAGGCGGCCGAATCGCTCGTAGCAAGGGGCGCCGATCGCATCGTGCTGGCGTGCAACACGGCTACCATTGCCGCCAAAGAGCATCTTGCCGCCGCTTTGGCGGTACCCATATACGGCGTGACGCCTGCCCTATACGACGCGCAGCGGAGCGGCGGCAAAACCCTCTTGATAGCCACCGCATATACCGCCGCGCACTACAAGAGCGACGCCCTACTGGACGTGGTGGCGCTGCCCCGACTGGCGCAACTGATCGACGCACATTATCCGCACCTTGCGCCCATAGAGGATTACTGTCGGCGCGCATTGCCCGCGGGGCCGTACGACAACCTCGTGATAGGGTGTACCCATTACCTGTTGGTACGCTCGCTTTTGGCAGCGTTGACGCAAGCCACACGCACTTTCGACGCCAACGAAGCCTTGGCGGCAAGCCTAAGCAAAGCCCCCGCAGGGCGAGGCATTTCGGTGGACATTTTGGCGTCGGGCAAGGTGGATTGCGAGCGATATTTGAGGGTTTTGCGGGAACTTTTGGCCTAAAAGGCGCCAAATTGCCCCATAGGGCGCATATCGACGAATAGGAAAGTGCGTTTTGGGGCATTATCCTTCTGTACGACAATGTCGCATAAGGAGGTATTATGGAATTAGTAAAAAGCAAAACCTATTTCAATTTGGCCAAAGCGTTTGCGGGAGAATGTATGGCGCGGGCGCGCTACGAATACTTGGAATACGGCGCAAGACAGCAGGGCTACAAGGCGTTGGCGGCCGAGATAGACAAGTTGGCCTACAACGAATTTAACCATGCGCGTATGTTTTATAGCTTCATTCAATCGGCTACTAACAAGACCATCAACAACATAGACATCAGCTCGGGCTACCCCTTCCGCGAAAAATGGGATTTGGTGGAAAACCTGCGCCTTGCGGCGATGGACGAAGAGGACGAGGGCTATACTATCTACCCCTCTTTTGCCAAAACCGCCCGCGACGAGGGCTTCGACGACATAGCGGGCCTTTTTGACAACGTGGCCAAAGTGGAACAACGCCACCATCGCATACTCACCGACCTGTATCGCCAATTCAAAGACGACACCCAATATTGCAAGGAAAAATCGGTGGTGTGGGAATGCCCTTCCTGCGGCTACCAAGCCGAAGGCAAAGAGGCCTTTGAGACCTGCCCGCTGTGTCAGGAGAAACAGGGCTCGGTCAAATTGATCCTCAACGAGCAGGACTGCGTGCCGGTATAGCGCGCTATACCGACAAAAAGGTCGATATGCCACGCCGGCATATCGACCTTTTGGGTTTCGTTTCTACTCCCTTTCGACCAACAAAGTCTTGATCTCGTGCGGCGCAAAGCGTAGCACTTCTTCGGCGGGGCGGGCGTTTTGCTCCAACAAATCGGCAACTGCCAAACTCTTGTAGGGCGCGGCAAACGACAATTTGCACTCGGTGGCAACGCCCGATCGCTCGTAGAGGCGCACCGCAAAGCCTTTGCCGTCGCGGCGCGGTTTGATTGTCTCTATCACCACGTTGGAGCTATCCGCCGACACCATCGGCCGTATGGCGGCGTCTCCCTCGGTCTTGAGCATAGGCATATTGAAATTGTATGCGGCTGCGACCGCCGCCATGGGGTCGGCGGGTATATCCATCGCATAGGAAAAATGATGCGTGCCCATATCGCATTGCGGGTCGGGCTTTTTGGGACTGCGCAGCAGGTTGAGGCTCAGCACTCCCTCTTTGAGGCGGTGGCCGTACTTGCAATCGTTGTACAGCGCAAATATGCCCCTTTCGTCGGCGACGGAGACGTATTTGTGCGCGCAAACTTCGATTTGAGCGCGCGCTATCGAGGTATCGTTGGTGGTGTCGCGCTCGATGGAACCGAATTGGATATCGCAAGTCGCCTTGGGCGCATAGATGGTGGGCACAAAGTCGGCGCGCAAGTCAAGGTGCTCCTCATACCAATCCACCACGGTGTCGAAGCGCACCGCTTTGCCGTACCCCAAACGCACTTGTTGCCGCACCTCGCCGTGGGGCAATCCAAAGCGCAATGCCATCACGGCGTCCCCGCCATCCATATAGGCCTCGGCGCCCAGATAGCGTATGGCGCGTGGGTGGTTTTGGTAGTCCGGCCCGAGGTTCCATGCGTCGTAGCGCTTGTCCTTGTCGTAGTAGAGGCGCAAGCGGTTCAGCCCGCCTTTGGCGTGCTCGATCCCGGTGGTTTTGTCCCGATAGGATACGATGACGCCTTTGTCAAAGACCACTTTTACCAAATCGTTTTCGATACAATCGTCCCCTACGCGGCTATCTGTGGCAACGGGCGTGTAGGTGGCCGAACTGTAGCCATCCGCCCGCACGAGATAGACGGCGCCTTGGTGGGTTTGGTACTCGGCGCGACCGAAGGGGGAGGGATTGAGCCAGCCCACGCCTTCTTTCGCAGGCAGCAAGGCGGCTATTTCGCGCCGCATCCTGTCTATGGCGGACTGCAATTCGTCCACGCTCTCGCGATGAACGCGCTCTATGCCCGACCCCGGCAAAATATCGTGAAATTGGTTGAAAAGCACCGTTTTCCACAGCTCGTGCGTGCAATGGTCGTCCAATCCCTTTTGTGCCAACAACCACTCGAGTGTATGCAACTCGCGCTCGGCTATGCGATTACACCGCTTGTTGGCGGCCTGCGAGGTATAGGTGCCGCGGTGGTATTCGAGGTACAATTCGCCGTCGTAGTCGGGCAAGCCCTTTACCTCGGCCAACTCTTCAAAAAAGCTTTGGGCACTGCCAAGCCGTGTGCGCGCCATGCCCTCCAACCCTACCGAGCGACGCGCCAACTGCACGTGTCCCTCGCCGGGGCCGCCGCCACCGTCGCCTACGCCGTAGATGAGGAGCGCCGTGCCCGTTTCTTTTTGCACGTTGCGCGCCTCGGCCTTGGCCACCGCCAGCGGGGTGCCATCGTTGCAATAGGTGCCTTCGGGCGATATATGCGCGAGCACCGCGCTACCGTCGGGCCCTATCCAGCGAAAACTTTGGTAGGGGAATTTGTTGACTCTGTTCCAGTTGATTTTGGTGGTGGCGAAATAAGCCTTGCCCACACCTTTGATGATTTGCGGCAACGTGTAGGGAAAACCGAACGCGTCGGGCAGCCACACCGTAGACGAAGTGCGCCCGAAGTAGCGCAAAAAGAATTCGTCGCCATAGACGAATTGGCGCACCAAACTCTCGCCCGAAGGCAAATTGCAATCGCACTCTACCCACATACCGCCCTGCAATTCCACGTTGCCTTTGTCCACCAGTTGGCGCAACTTTTCAAACAACGTGGGGGTGCTTTGGCGCACCCAATCGAGCATTTGGGCTTGGCTAACGCCAAACACGTAGTCGGGGCAACGCTCGGCTTGACGCACCGCATTGGTAAGCGAACGCACGGCCTTGCGCATACTTTCGCGCTTGGGCCACATCCAGGCTAAGTCGAGGTGCGCGTGCCCCACCAGCGTGTAGCGCACGCCCTCTTGGGTATTGGGCAGATCGTAGTAGCGGCGCAGCACCTTATGCGCGGCCTCCAGCCGGTGATTGTCGTACAATACGTTGGCTTCGGCAAGGGTAGACAGCAATTTCTCTTTGAGCGCGGGCGTCAAGCGCGGATTGCGGCCGTCGGTCGCCAACAGCAACGCCAACGTCATATAGTCGTAGTAGTAGTCCCACAATGCCTCGTCGCGCACGGCCAAAGTGGCATAGCAAAACTTGGCTTTGAAAAGGAAATTGCCGTTGATGCCGTTGTAGCCCGCATCCACCCATTTGTCGACAGCGGTGCCTGCCGCGGCGCCCTCGCCAAGGTCTATGACGCACTTGCCGACGGTGGGGGGTTGCAACACGTCGGGTACCGACAAAATAGAGGTGATAAGGTCGCCCGTTTCGTCGCCGTCGTACGACAAACCCTCGCCCTGCACCTTCATCAATATGACCAAATGAGCGCCCGCGGCCTCGGCGGGCACCGTTCCCATCAGGTGGAACCAGCACGAACCGAAGTGCTCCCGTGCCCACAGTTTGCCTTTTTTCATGCGAACGGCCTCGACGTTGTCCACCGCCGACAGCGCTATAGGCTCGGCCGTGGGGTAGGCGTCTACCGTCAACTCGGCAACGGGACGAAACACTTTCTTTTTCACTTTGAGCGCGTGGCGCGCTATGTTGGGGTGTTTCATCAGCCCCGCCGCCAACATCTTGATAATGGTGATCATACCGCTCCCTCCCTTTGCGTCGCCTCGGCGCCGTAGCGATTGGCAACGTTCAATATGCGCTGTAAAGCCGAGGGCGTGGGTTGTTGCCCCCTAAGATATATTGCGTCAAGCTGGGACAGCACCGCGCCGAAAAAAGCGTCGCCCGCCCCGGTCGTATCTACGACGCTCGGCAAAACGGGGGGCGCCTCCTCTACCTTGTAGCCATGCCAGTAGGCGCGCGAAGGCTCTTTGCCCGCCGTAACGAACAGCAAGCCGTCGTAGCCCAGCGCGTTCACCGCCAAGTCGAGGTCGTCCACACCCGTGAAATCCACCAACTCATCGGCGCTCATCTTGAGTATGTCGGCGGCCATCAGATAGGGCCGCATGATCTCGTTTCGCAAGGCTTTGGTGGCAAACAGATCGTCGCGGAAATTGGCGTCCACCGACAGCATTGCGCCGCTCTGGCGCGCCAAACGCACCGCTATGCCCGCGGCCAAACGCCCCTCGGGCTTGGACAGCATCAACGTGCCCAAGTGTACGATGGTGCTACCCTCGGCCACCCGCATATCCGCCTCCTCCAGGTGATAGTCGGCCGCATTGTCGCGCAAAAAGCGAAAGGATCGCTCGCCATCCTCGAGGGTGACCAACGCCACCGTGGTGGGGCGGACTGGGTCGACCGCTATGCGGGCGTCCACGCCGTAGCGAGGCACTTCGCGCAACAAAAAATCGCCCATCTCGTCGGCGCCCACTTTACCCACAAAGCGTACCGTACTGCCGCACCGAGCGGCGCCTACCGCCACGTTGAAGGGCGCGCCGCCCACGTGGCAAACCGTTTGGTCTTGCTTGACCAACTTGTCCACCAATATTTCGCCGATAGAAGTGATCATAGATGCAAGTTCTCCTCTCCGGGCAAGCACTCGGCCAACACGATACTGCTATCGGTGCCCAGCGTATATTTATTTTGGGCAACGAAGGGCAAAAAGAAGTAGTCGCCCTTTTTGAGGTCGCGCCGATAGCCCTCGCCCACTATGCTGCCCTCGCCCTCCAGCACGATCCATACGGCGGGACCGAACGAGGGGCTGTATAGGCCGCCTTTTTGCAAAGTGATGCGGTTTTCGGCAAAGCACGGCGTGTCTTGGTAGCCGATAAGCGTTTCTACCTTTACCAAGCCGTCGTCTCGCTGCACGCGTGGCATAAGGCGCGCACCCATGAGGGCTTTGTCGCCCACCAGCGAATAGTCGAAGCAATCGAGCGCGGTGGATTTGTCCAAGCCGATATACTCCTCTTCATAACTGATATGATAGTCGCCGCACCAACGCTCGGGCTGTATGGTAAAGTCGGTGGGTTCCTGCACCTCGAGAATGGTGCAACCCGCGCCAATGGCGTGAATAAGGCCGGCGTTGATGATGTACACGTCGCCCACCTTGGCGTCCACCGAGGCCAAAATGCCGCTCATCACGTCGCGCTCGGTTTCGCTGCGCTCCTCCAAGTCGGACAGTTCCTCTTTGGTAATGGGGCGGTTAAACCCGAAAAAGATCTTGGCGTTGGGGCGAGTGGCCAGCACCAACCATGCCTCCGTCTTGCCATAGGGCGAGCCGAAATGCTCGCGAGCAAAGGCGCGCGTGGGGTGCACCTGCATAGGCAAGCGTATGGCGCTGTCGAGGTATTTGACCAAACAATCGTATTTGCGCCGGCCAAGCAACAATTGCGGATACGCCTTGAGTGCGTCGTCAAAAAAGAGATCGGTGCCCTCCACCACCGCCACGCCGTCGCGCTCGCCAAAGTAGCGGGGATTGATGGCTTTGACGGCGGACGCTATCCATTCCTCGGGAAAGAAATCGTCCTTTTCGGGGGGAAGATCGCAAAAATCGGCGATGCCTTGGCCGCCCAAATAGACGCGATACACGCGGTTGGGCTTGAAGAAAACGGGACGGGACAAAATCGCACTATAATCCATATAGGGCCTCCTGTTTGTTGTTCACAACAAAAGTATAGCATAGGACGCCCCCTCTTGCAAGACGCATTTCCGTTTTTTTGCCGCCTGCGCACCGAATTTTCCAAACAAAAAGAAGTTCCTTGCAATTTGGCGTTTTTCGTGGTATACTATGCTTATCAAACGTTTATGGAGGCTATTTATGGCAAAAAAATCCAAAGGCTATTTCGGCTTGAGCCATCTCGTCAGCATCATTTTGGCGATCATTCCCGTCACCAGCTTTATTTTGGGTATCATCACGCGGTTGACGCGCGGCAAGATTTTGGGCGCTTTGCTCAACCTCATCATTTTCCCGCTGTTTTGGATCGTGGATATCGTTACCATCATCACCAAAAACGATCTCACTTTTTTGGCGTAGTACTCAATACAAAAACGCACGGCTCCCTTGGCGCCGTGCGTTTTTGTTTGCCCGTTGCCGCGGGGTAACGCTTTGCGTGCTTGATTCTTACCCAATTCTGTTTGTGCGGCGCCAACGATCCAACGTTCCTTTGCGCCTCGGGATAGGCCAAGCGCTTAGCGACCTTGCTCGGCCAAATATGCCGACACGCCGCGCACGAACCGTTCCATACCATCGGCAACGTTGGCGCGTTGCGTAGCGATATTGACGCGCACAAAATGGCTGCCATTGCCCCTATATTGGGTGCCCGCCGTAATCCATAGCCCCGTAGTGCGGCGCAAAAAGTCGCACAAAGCGGCGCTATCCTCGGCGACTGCGGCCACGTCCAACCACATCAAATAGGTGGCGCGCTGCGCTACCACCCGCACCGCGGGCAGGCGCTCGGACAAATAGTCCTCTACAAAGCGGCGGTTGTCCGCCAAATAGCGGCGCAACTCATCCAGCCACCGCCCGCCGTATCGCAAGGCGGCCACCGTGCCCTCTACCGCCAGCAGATTGGGCTCGGCCACCTCGTGCGCATTGAGCGCGCGCGAGACTTTTTCGCGCAGACGAGGCTCCGTCACAACGACGGCCGCGCCCTGCAAAGCCGCCAAATTGAACGCCTTGCTTGCGGCCACGCACACCACAGCCTCACCGCCGTAGGCGGTAGAGCCATAGGGGCAATAGCGCACGTCGGGCAAGGTGAGGTCGCAATGGATCTCGTCCGATACCAGTTGCACGCCGTGTTGGCGGCACAGTTGCCCAATGCGCTCCAACTCCCCCTTGTCCCACACCTGCCCGGTGGGGTTATGCGGGTTGCACAATATCATAAGGGTCGTGTTGGGGTGCGCCAATTTGCCTTCGAGATCCGCCCAATCTATGTGGTAGGCGCCGTCGTAGGCAAGCGGCGACTCGTAGACGTGCCGCCCCATATTCTCTATGCTGCTAAAAAAAATGTTGTAGACGGGTGTGAACACCACCACGTTGTCGCCCACGTTGCTAAGGCAGCACACCAGGTGCGTCAAAGCGGGCACTACGCCCGTGCAAAAAATGACGTCCTCTGCCGCAAAACGCCAATCGTGGCGGGTGCGCCACCACTCGGCCACCGCCTCGCCAAAGGCGGCGGGTACCGTTTGGTAACCGTACACGCGCGTATCGAGTTTGGCTTGCAAAGCCGCCTGTACCTCGGGGCACACGGCAAAGTCCATATCGGCCACCCACATTGGCAGCTCGCCCTCGGCTACGTCCCACTTGAGGGAATGGGTGCCCACGCGATCAATAGGCGTATCGAAATCGTACATAACTACTCCTTGTACACGATCTTGGTCTTGGTGGGATCTATGCGATCGGGCTCTAAAATCAACTCGCCTATGCGTTGGGCGCGGATAATACCCGAGGTGGGGTTGAGCACGCTGTCCACCCCACCATCGATATCGGCGTCGACCGAACAATACTCAAATGCCAACGTGGTGTTGTTGAGGCGGCAGTTGACCAAGCGCAAATTCTCGATATAACACATACCCTGCAAGCTCTCTATGGTGCAGTTGACGAGGGTGAGGTTGCGCGAGTTCCACCCCAAATACTCGCCCACGATGACGCTGTCTTCCACCAAAACGTCGGTGGTATTCCAAAAACTATCCTTGGAATTGAGTACGCTGTTTTTGACGTGCACGCCCTTGGCGCCGTCAAAGCAATAGTTACCGTCCAGCCGCAAGCCGTCCACCGACACGTCCTCGCAATTCATGCCGAAATAGTCGCCCACCGCCTCTACGTCGGAAAGGCGCACCCCCTTGCATTGCCAAAAAGTCTCGGCGGCGTGGGGCATACGCACGCGCTCCAGCCGCACGTCCTCGGCGCGGCGAAAGGTCTTGGGCGCTTCGATGAGGGTGTCGGTGATGGATATGCGGCGAGTATACCATATGCCCGAGCGTGCCATTTCGCGTAGAATGCTATGGCGCACCTCGATATCGGCGGCATACCACAAGGGATATTTCCACCCAAACGTGCAATGGCTGAGGCGAATGTTGCGGCTCTCCTTCAGCGGCGACTCGCCGTCCTCGAACGTACAGTGCTCGATGTCGAGCCCCTCGCCGAAAAACAAGGCGCGCTCCCCCGTAAACACTTGATTTTGCAATTTTTCCATAAGATACCTCTTAGACGGGCATCAGCCCGCCAATCGAATGATAACACAGCGCCGCGCGGTTGGCAAGGACATTGCAACGCTTTGGAGCGATCTTGTAGCCCTACCTTGAGCCTATCGAATGAGTTTGGCCTCGATATAATAGCGTTTTTCTTCCGCTTCGCCCAAACTGAACGCTTTTTTGGGCAAAATGCCGTGCGCCGCCACGTAGGGAAACAGCGCGTTTTTGGGCATAGAGGGCATCAACACCCCTATGCCGTGCGTGGCCTGCAGCACACTTTCCAGATGCGCCTCGCCGTGAATATAGTCCACCTTGGCTTGGGGGTGCGAGCGGCAAAAGTCGCCCAAAAAGGCGGCCATTTGCTCTATGGTGCGGGTCGGATCCGACGGGGCGGGCACCGTATAGGTGCGCCCCTCGTAGCGCACGTCCAGCCTACCTTCGCCCGCAAAACGTTGCGACAAAGCCGCCAAAAACGCATCGAAATCCACGTCGTACACTACGCGGTGTATGGGGTGGAACGTGAGTCCCTCGGCATTGAGGTTGACCAACTCGCAAGTGCAATAGCGTGCGGGGTGATGCGCCGCGGCAACGGGATCGAGATCTTGGCGCAACTCATCCCAATAGGTCTTGGCGGCGGCGATGGAATGATTGCCGTCGCCTACCGCATACTGAAACTCTTTGCCCGCCACCAAATTGTCCAACGCCGCCAAAACGGCGGGCGAATCGGTAACGCGGTATCCGCGCACGTGGCCGCCGCCCATATTGAGTTCGAAATCGTAGAGAAGGGGCAATTCGGCGCGCTTTTGGTACAAGCGCTCCAGCACGCCCTCGGGGCTGTCGTCTACCAACGCCAACGCGTGCGACAGTTCCAAAGCCGCACCTCGACGAATGCGCACCCGAATGGGCAAGCGCGACTCCACCGTGGCCTCGGTAGCACGAATTTTGGCAGCGCGCGAGGGGCGATAGTCGTACTCTTCCAGATCTATGGCCACCACCAACCCCACACGCACACCGCCCGTGGGCAAAGTGCGCTCCACCAACACAAAATCGTCCACTTGCTCAAAAAGATCCGCGGCCAGATAGTCCTCCATACGGGCGTGGATAGCCGCTACGCGACCGTCTATCGCCGCCTCGTCGGCGCCGCCGAGATAGTATTCGGGAAAGATGAGACGAAGGGTCGATACGTCCCCGCAAGTAGCATCCAACCGTTGCCAATAGTCACGTTGGGACGTAAATTGATCGCAGGCGATGACGGCCCACTTGTTGAAGTCGCAGCCCTTGCGGGGCAACAAAAGATGCGGTATGAGAATGGTAGACATACTATGTACTCCAAAACAGATTACGCGCAGAAGCGCGCAATCATAATACTACATATCCACGCAAATGTCAACGGCAACAACTACCCTATCCTGATTCGCCAAGGGCTACTCGCGCTTTGATGTCGCGGCGAAACAACAACTTGAAAATAAGACGTACCGCCGGCTGAATGAAGAACAGTTGGGTAAAGAATGCAAAGGGGAAGTTGAAACACACCAATTTGAGCCAATTCGCCAGGAAAGCGGCCGCCGAAAAACCCGCGTAGTAGGGATAATACAAAGCGTAGGCGCGGCGACAAGGTGCCATAGGGGGTTGCGCCTCGACGAAAAAAACGCTATAATGATAGAGCAAACGCAACGAGCGGTTGCTACGAAGGAGGAAACGATGGAGATCAGATGCCCCAACTGCGGCGAAAAATTCAGCATCGACGGACAAGAATATCTGGAGATAGCCAACCAAGTGAAGAGCGCCGAGTTTGTGAAAGAGGTGCAGGCGGCGGTGGACACGCAACTGCAACTGCAACGACAAGCCGACGAAATCAAGCGCAAAAACGACCAAAGCGTGTGGGAGCGGCGCATAAGCGACCTGGAGAAGCAGGCCGAAAAACACCAATCGGAGCAAGCGCTGGCCGTATTGCAGGCGCAACAAAAAAAGGACGAAGAAATGCAGGCGTTAAAGGCGGCCTACGACAAAGAGGTGGCCGAGTTGCGCCACGACGTGCTGGTGTACAAGGAATATAAGAGCCGCCTTTCCACCAAAATGGTGGGCGAATCTTTGGAGCAATATTGCCTCAACAAATTCAACGAGATGCGTCCCACCGCCTTTCGCAACGCCGTGTTCGAGAAAGACAACGAGGTGGTGGATCATAGCAAAGCCGACTTTATCTACCGCGACTACACCGACGACGGCGTAGAATATATCAGCATCATCTTCGAGATGAAACACGAGGCGGACGAAACCAAAACCAAGCACAAGAACGAACATTTTTTGGCCGAGTTGGACAAGGACAGGCGCAACAAAAAGATAGAATACGCGGTGCTGGTCTCCACCTTGGAGTCCGACAACGACTTTTATAACGGCGGCATCGTAGACGTATCTTACCGCTACCCCAAAATGTTCGTGGTGCGGCCCCAAAGCTTTATTGCCATCATCACCCTTTTGCGCAACGCCGCCGAGCAAAACATAGCCCAAAAACGCGAATTGAAGATAGCGGCCGAGCGCAACGCCGACCTACAAGCGCTGGAAGACAATTTAGCGGCCTTTCAGGAGGCCTTTGGGCGCAACGTGGAAGCGGCCAAAAAGAAGTATCAAGACGCCATAGACGACATAGACAAAGCGATAGCCGCCCTCAACAAAACCAAAGAAGCACTGCTCTCCTCGCAACGGCAATTGGAATTGGCCAACAACAAGGCCGACGATTTGACCATGCGCAAATTGCTACGCAACAGCCCCGGACTGCAAGAGGAATATAAACAAAGCAAAAAGGATAACAAGTAGCCGACAAACAATCCAAGCAACTACAAACGCAAAGCCCTTGCCGTACGGCAAGGGCTTTGCATATAAAGTCACGGCGAACAGCGGCCGGAAAGGTGGCTATTGCAACGCGTCGTATTGCTCGTCGGAGACAGGCTCGCACCACTCGGTATAGGTATCCTCACCGGGTATTTCCTGCGCAAGGTGCTGAAACCAGCAATCCTTGGCCGCGCCGTGCCAATGCTTGACGTTGGCGGGTATACACACCACGTCGCCTACCGATAGGCGTCTTGCGGCCTTGCCTTCCTCTTGATACCACCCCTCGCCGGCAATGACGATGAGTAGTTGGCCGCCACCCGCACCGGCGTGGTGCACGTGCCAGTTGTTGCGGCAAGCGGGCTCGAACGTAACGTTGAACGTAGGAATGGGCGACGCGCATAGCGGCGCCAGATAGCTTTGTCCCACAAAGTAGCGGGCGTATGCGTCGTTTTTGTTTCCGACAGGAAAAGCGGATAGTTCTTTTTTCATATATTTCCTCCTACTCGGCAAGAATGCCGACGAACACCGAGGGGTTTCTTGCTATTTGCTTGCGGCTGATGCGGCGGCCTATTCTTCGTCTGCGCCCGTATCGAGGGCGGTTTTGTGTTTGCGCTCGTAGACGCGGCGCCACGCCACCGAAAACACCATAGCGACCATTACCGATATCATGATGGCCAAGGGGTACACCGTAACGCCTACGACGACGCCCACCGCTTTGATGAGAATGTCGATGCCCATAGATAGGCGGAACGAGGGCAACTGCCGCTTGACGCATTGGTGATGGCGAGCCAACAGCTCTATGCTGAGCCAGTTGCACACGGTGACGAGCATAACGTCGGCGCCATATAGCAGTTGCGGCACGAGCTCGTTCATATTGCGGCCGACGTATACGACCAAAAAGGGTATCATGGACGAAAAGAACAGCATGGCGATGTTCGTCCACAATACGCCGCGGTCTACGACGTCTACGCCGTGCCAAAGATTGTGGATGTTGATCCACATACCGCCCAGCCAAAAGAAGGATATGGCGTAGGCGATGATTTGATAGCCGAGGGTGCCCAAATCCGACCATTTGGTGCCGTCGGGTATGACGAACTCTAGAACGACGATGGTCATAATGATGGCCATGATGGCGTCGAAAAAGGCGACGAATCTATCTTTGCTCATTTTGCACACTCCTTGTTTGCTGCGTTGCGGTTGGGTTACGGCATAATGATACCACGTTTTGGCTTGCAAGACAACGCCTTTTTGCCACAGTGCCGTCAAATACCCCGCCGACTTCTTGGCAATGTCGGGTACGATGGTTTCCGTTGCGTACCATTATTTTGACATTGCTATGCGCGGAAGGTGTTGCCTATGGGGCGTTATAGTGGTATACTTGGTGCATACCAAAAGGACGAGGAACAGTGAATATTCATCAAGAAGTATTTGACAAACACACGCTTTTGCCCGAGCGGCTGAAGGCGTTCGGTTTTGTGCCGAAGGGCCGGGATTTGATATATAGCCAAGAGATCATGGACGGGCAAATGCGGGTGGAAATAAAAGTGGACGACGTGGGCAACGCTACCTCGACGGTGATAGACGCGGCCACCGACGAGCCCTATGCGCCCGTCAACGTAGAGTGGAGCCAAGGCGCCTTTGTAGGAGCGGTGCGCGAAGCCTATCGCGCGGTGCTCGTGCGCGTGGCGGAGGCTTGTTGCAGGCGCGAATATTTCAGCGCCCCCCAATCCAACCGCATTGCCGACTTGGTGCTGCGCCGCTACGGCGAGTCGCCCGATTTTCCTTTTGCCACTGCACCTACCTACGGGGTATTTCGCTACCCCAAAAACCGCAAATGGTACGGATTGGTGATGGACGTCAAGCGGTTTCGCATCACAAAAGAGCCTACAAAAGACTGTAACGAAGCGCCCATGGTAGACGTACTCAATCTGAAAATAGACCCCGCCCGAAAAGAAGCGTTGCTGGCGATAGACGGCATATACCCGTGCTATCACATGAACCGCGACAGCTGGATAAGCATTTTACTGGACGACACCGTGGCGGACGAATTGATAATGGAACTGTTGGACGCCAGTCGCCAATTTGCCATCAACCACAAAAAGTGAGGAATATATGAAACGAGATCCACAATACGACCAAATGCTATTCGGAGGCGAATACTACGATTGCGGCGACAGCGTGCTTTTGCAATACCAGCAACGCTGCATAGAGCAAATGAACGCCTACAACCGCACCAAAGCCACCCCCTCGGGGCTGAAAAAACGCGCCAAGATCTTGTCTGCGTTGTTTGCCGAAGTGGGCAAAAATCCCTATGTCGAGCCGCCCATTCACGCCAATTTCGGAGGCAAAAACGTATATATCGGCGACAACTTTTATGCCAATTTTAACCTTACCTTGGTAGACGACGGCAAAATCGTCATTGGCAACAACGTGCTGATAGGGCCAAACGTTACCATCGCCACCCCGCTGCATCCCTTGGACGCCGACCAACGCAAGTCCAAGGCAAACCAGCGCAATTTGGGCGTTACCATTGGCAACGACGTGTGGATCGCCTCGGCCGCCACCATCTTGCCGGGCGTAACCATAGGCGACCGCGCCGTAGTGGCGGCAGGCGCCGTGGTAACCAAGGACGTGCCCGCGGGCACCTTGGTAGCGGGCGTGCCGGCAAAAGTGATCAAAGTGCTGGACTAAGCCACAGCAACAACACAACGCAAAATCGCCGCCCACGAAGGACGGCGATTTTATGATGGGTTCAGCCTCGGCAAAAGGTCTCCATATAGGCATATATTTGCTCGCGGGCTTGTCTCGCCGCGCGGCTATTGGTATTGATGGCAAAGGCGTGGTTGTCGGCAAACCGCTTGCTGCCGTACTCGGCACATTCGACGCCTGCCGCACGCAGTTTGGCCAGCAACGTTTCGGCCTGCCCCTTGCAAAAGAAATCCTTGGCGGCATACACCACCATCGCCTTGGGGTGAGCGGGCGTAACGAAATCGACGGGCGACATATAGGGCATATAATCCCAAGTAGCCAAGTCCTTGGGTTTGCGCCCCGATATATCTATACATACCCCCGTGGTGATGCCGAAAGGCAAGCGATGTTTGAGCGAATCGGCCACGTCGAAAACGCCGCAAATATACACCGCCGACCCGAAGCGCCCGTGCATTTCGCCGTAGGCTTTTTGCAAGGCGGGGTTGTCGGGCAGCATGGCCAACATCGCCGCATAGTAAGCGCCCGAACTGTCGCCCGTAACCATCATGCGGTCGGTATCCAGACGGTAGCGGTCGGCATTGGCCATCACCCAGTTGAAGGCATCCACCAAGCATTGCATTGGCTGCGGACAAGTGGCCTCGGGGCCCAACGGGTGATTGACGTTGACGACCATAGCGCCCGAACGCTTGGCAATGTTGAGACAATGGTAAATGCGAAACGCTTTGTCTCCCGCCGAAAAACCGCCGCCGTGTATCTCGAATACCACAGGATATTTGGTGCCGTCGCGGCGAGGCACGTACAGCAAGTCGAGTTTGCAGTCGAAGCGCTCGCTAAAGGGAATATCACGCAATTGCACCACGCCGCGCACGGCTTCGGCCACTTTGTCGGGCGGGTTTTGCGCTTTGTAGAACAACTTGTCTACCATCAAAAACAGCCGTTTTGTCATGGTTTTGGGGCTACGATCCTGTTTCATTTGTTCCTCATTCTCCTCTTCGGGGACTTGTTCTACCGCCGATAGCGTGCTTTCTTTCGTCATATTTTATCTCCGCTTAGCGAATGGCCACGTAGTGATATCTGCCCTCGGGCAAGGCGTTGCGCCCCACTTTGTCTATGGCGTCGAAAATCATAGATTCCATGCGGTGCATACATTCGGTTTGATCATAGGCAACGGCCGAGTGCAAATAGCGCTCCTCGTATTGGTGCCGCAGGTCGGGGTTTTCTATCCAAAAGTCGATGACGCGTGCCAGGTCTTGGTCGTCCTGCGCGCGGAAGACGCACTTGTCGTCCACCGCAAAGTTGTGCGTGGCGGACAAGCGGGAATCGCTGACGATGGTCATTTTGCCGCACGCTATGGCCTCTATGCACGAGATACCCTCCAGCTCGATTTGTGCGGGGTGCACGTACATATCGGCGTAGTTGAGCACGTCGATGATCTCGGTGCGCGAATAGAATTTGAACACGGGTTGAATGGGCAAGTCGGCCGCCAAGCGACGATAGTATTCCTCTTTGATGCCCTCGCCGCCCAAGATGAGTTGGATCTTATCCTTATATTTGGAGCGCGCCACCGCTTTGATGAGCACGTCCTGACTCTTTTCGGTAGAATAGCGGCCCGTGGTGAGCAACACGATCTTGTCCTGCAACTCGGCGGGTTTGTCCACCTTGCGAGGACGCACGTAGCTGTGCACGCCGTTGGAAATGACGTAGCCCGGCGTTTTGCGCTTGACGGCGCTCTCGAATGTATCGCGGATAAACCGGGTGGGATAGTGAATGCAATCCACGTAGCGGTAGAAGTGGTCGTACATAAAGTGGTTGGCCAACTTGTTGGCCAAACGCGACTTGTTGAGTTTGAAGTAGGAAGTGAGGTTTTCGGCCTGCATATGGAAGCCCGCCGTGATGGGCAACCCCATAGCGTGCGCCACCTTGACGGTGGCCAACCCCAAAGTGAGAGGCATCATGATATGCACCGCGTCCACGCCTTCCAATGCCGCTTTGATAATGCGTTTTTGGGGCTTGGCAAGGGACACGCCCACCTTGGCGACGTAGGCGTTGAGTGCCTTGCCGAAATTGAGGTTGGGTACCACGTACACGTTCTTTTTGCCCTTTTGGGCTTGGTCGGCGCACAAAATGCGCACGTCGTGGCCTTGGCTTTCGAGAAAGCGGATCAAGTTGTACGCCACGATGGCGCTACCGTTGTTTTCCTTGCCGTATATATCACATACTACCGTAATTTTCATAATCTTTCCTCATATAGTTATTATGCTTCGCAAAAGCACGTATACACTATATGTCAAAAAGAGATGGACGCCAATGCCCATCTCTTAATCGGTCACAATCATCTCTTAACTTGCAATTTAACGATTATTTTTCTCTATTTTTTACCATATCCGACACGGTAAAGGCAAGTAGGCCGACGCTCGCCAAGCAAAGGATAATGCCGAAGACAAGGTTGGTATAGCCCAAGCGGAAATCCTCCACAGTCAAAAGGCTCAATCCCAACGAGAACATAGCCGAGCCAAAGATAGCCAACACGACCACACGCACCACGCCCCCGTGATGGAATAGAAAACGGCTCACGAAACTATCGATAAACACCAATGCGCCTATAAAGGTCAGAAGGAAGGGGACCGTCAAAGCGACCACGGTGGCGAGGTCGTGCGTGCAGAAGGCGCATCCCACGGCGATGATGGCGGCGTTCAAAACGCCCATCACGCTGAAAAGGGGTCTGCGGCTCACGCCTATGATGATGATATTGATGGTGCCGTATACACAGAGTATCTCGCCCACGGTGATGCTGACCGCAGCGCTGACGTTCACGCAGAACAGAATGCCCATGGCCAAGGCAAGTATGGCAACCAGTATCCGCTCGATATAAGACGTCACGATCTCCTTGCCGAGTATCGTCAAGGTGCCCCTGCCTTCCTCCTGCTCCACGACGTCGGCTGCCACGGCGGCCAAACCCTTGACCCCCATCATATCGTCGATGATGGGCCGGAGGTATTCGCTGATGACCTTGTAGCCCGCTTGGTTGGGGTGCAAGCCGTCGTCGGTGTAGCGGCGGTCGAACTCTTCGTCCTCCGCGGCAATGACCGAATACACGTCGGCATAGACGTAGCCAAAGGACAGCGTGAGTTCTTTGAGTTTGGCGTTGATGGAGCGGATATGCCCGTGGCCATACTTATAGCGGTTGTGGAAAGATACGTCGGATACGGGATAGACCGATTGCACCAGCACTTTGGCATACGGCAGGCGAGCCTTGATCTGCGACAGGATATCGCGGTAGGTGTCGATGACGAAGGTCTCCACGTCCTCGTAGCCCTCCGCGAAGTTGTTGGCACCGCCGTGCAACACCACTAGCGTGGGCGCCAAGCCGAAGACGCTTTCTTCCAACCTGCCGCGAATGCCCTCGATAGTATCGCCCGATATGCCGCGGTTGAATGCCTTAAGCTCGGGATAGTAGGTATCAAGGTTGCAGAAGTCGGTGATGCTGTCACCCACAAAAACCACGCCGCCCTTTTTGGCAAATCTGTTTTCGGTGCGAAACGCCAAGCACGACGTGTTGTAAAGGCGTTTTAGATACACCGAGTCCATATTCATAATTTTGTTGAGATTCTTCATATAAACTCCTCTAATATAATACTTTTGACTATAGCATAAACATAGCACTCACCACAAAGAGGTCGTCCTCGCGCCCGAAAGCGGCTGTGCCGCCATACTTGGTGGCCACCGCTTTGATACTTTGGGTGCCAAAGCCGTGGTAGTCGGCATCCCCCTTGGTGGTGCGAGGCAAGCCGCGTTTGTCAAAGTCCAGATCGGCCACGCAATAGTTTTCGATGCGCACCGCATACACCGCGCCTTTGCGCTGGGACGAGAGGCGTATAAAGCGACAGTCCTCCTCCACTCCCAACAGATACTCTACGGCGTTGTCGATGGCGTTGCCAAAAAAACTATTGATATCGGCTACGCTCATAAACCCCAGCGCTTCGCCCTCTATCATAGCGGTGATTTGTATATGGTTGACGTCGCACAACAGCGATTTTTCGGTGAGTAGCACGTCCAAGGCCTCGTTGCCCGTGCGTACGCGCGCGTCGTATATAGAGATTGTGCGTTGCACCTCTTCCACAAAGAATTCATCCATATTGCGCCCGGCCAAAAGGGTGCGCACCTGGTGTTTGAGGTCGTGGCACTTGAGGTTGATGAGCTGCATATTTTGCTGTTGCGTCTCCATCTGACGGCGAAAACCCTCGTGCGACTGCCGCTCGGCCTCTTTTTCCTGCGTGCTTTTGACCCATTCCAACGAAAACCGCTGTACGAACAACACGAACACGCCGAACACGCCCAAAAAAGCATTGAATAACACGGGTATGGTGTTGAGTTCGCTTCCGTTGAAGTCGTTGTTGAAAACGTTGGTGCCCTGTATGCCCACGAAGACGTAAGAAAAAATAACGAAAAGGCCTACCATCGCCCGGCTACCCGTTCGATCGAAGGATTTGATAGCGCCGGCAAACGGCCGCGCAAAGACAAAGAATACGATGGCCATCACCAAGAGGTGGAATGCGTAATAGAGCACGAAACTCCATACGTTGTAGCCCGTAAACATGGAATAAAAGGGGGATCGAATCCCCAACGAAGCGATGGTTGCCTCGTAAATGCCGGAGGCCGCCATCCTTGCGGCGGCTGCCGCGACGCTGGCAAACAATATGACGACGGGGCTTTCTTTGAAAAACAGAAAGAACAGTCCGGTGCCGGCGGCAAAAAAGAGTAAATTGGCAACGACGCGCAATATTTCTACGTTTAGCAACGTAAATTCAAACCCCGCGACGTGCGCCTGATACACCCAAAAGGACGCGACGGTGGCAAAACCGCCCAACGCCAACAGCCCCAATATCACGCGCAAAACGAAGTGCTTGCGCCGACGGAAAGAATAGGCGAACATGGCCTCGTACACCACGATGCCAAACGCCGTAGATAAGTGCATGGCAAGATAGAAAACCAAATAGTCGCGCATACTATCTCCTGTTGACGAAGGCAAGCAATGCCTCCAAAAAGGCGGCTTTTTTGCCGCGCGAGAGGGGCAAGCACGCCCCGCCCACGTAGACGTCGACGCCATCGACGCGAGTTACGTGCCCCAAATTGACCAAATAAGCCGACGACGAACGTACGAAGCGATCGGCAGGCAAGCGTTTCTCTTCCTCGGCAAGGCTGCCCCAAAAGCGAAACTCGCCGCCCAACGTGTGGTAGACGACGTAGTGCTGCACCACTTCTACGTAGTAAACGTCGGCGAGCGACACCTTGACGGTGCCTTCGGCCGTTTGCAACGCGACGGTATCGTCGCCGCGCTTCGAAAGGTTTTTGCGCACACGATCCATCATAGAAGCAAAGGCGGGCCAAACCACGGGCTTGACCAAAAAATCCAGCGCCTCTACCTCATACCCTTTGAGGGCAAATTGTTTGAGGTCGGTGATAAACACCAAGGGGACGTAAGGGTCTATTTGGCGCAAGCGTTTGGCCGTTTCCATCCCGTCCAAAACGGGCATTTCGATATCCATAAACACCACGTCGAAGCCTTGGCGGTACTTATCCAAAAATGCCAATCCGTTGCAAAAATGCACGTACTCCAGCGAAACGTCGCGCTCCTTTTGGTAGCGCGCCAAGTGCGCAAATAAGGTGCGCGCCGGCTCGTCTTTGTCTTCGCAAATGGCAATGCGTATCACGGGGGGCCTCCATAACGTAGTTTTTTATTATTGTACCAATTGCGGCGCGCCTTGTCAAGCGTGCCCTTGCTCGGCAAGGTGTACGACGAAAACCGTCGCGCGTTGCCGGCACCTCACAGCACATCGCAAACCAAGTCTATAGAAAAAGGCGCGGCGCCGCGGCGCGTAACGCACAGGACGCAGCCGTTGAGCTGCACCGAACGCGAATAGTATACCTCGCCCAAATAGATCTTGGCACCCTCGACGGGCAAAGCGTCTATCTTGCCGGGGTGGCAACACAACCCCGTGCCGTGCGCTTTGACCAAACTCTCTTTGGCGGTCCACAAGGTGGCAAAAGGCGTGCCCGCCAGCCACGTTGCGTACTCGGGCTCCGACAGCGCATAGCGCGCCAAGTCGTCCTCTACCGGGCGGACAACCTCGACGTCTACACCCACCGCTTGGTCGGCCAAGGCCAAGCATACCAGCCCATCGGTATGCGACACGTTAAAATACGCGCGCTCGCTTTGCGGTTTGCCCCTCTCGTCCACCGTCCAGCGCCCTACGTACTTGCGTTTGAGGTATGCCGATACCAAGTGCAACGCCCGATCGGACGCTTGCACATAGCGGGCGGCACTCGCTATATCCTCGGGGGTAATATAGCCCAACCCGTCCGCCGCAAAATCGGCGCCGACAGATGTATAGTAGACGTGCACTATGTCTTGGACGTACTCTTTCATGGTTCGATCATACCATACGGCTTGCTAATTGTCTTTCAAACTCTTTTTGACCACCAGCACGTTGAAGCCGTCGGCACGCCGATAGTCGATGTCGTCGCTTATGCGGCGCGTAATGGTCATGCCGAAGCCGCCCGCAGCGGTATCGGCGTCGATGCTATCCAGGTATTTGTCCTGCACGCCGATGGGGTTGAACGGGGGGCCGTTGGATGAAAAGGTCAACACCGCGCAGTCCTCTTCCAGTTTGCCCTCCACTTTGAGTAGCAAACCGTCGTGTTTTTCGTAGCTGACCACGTTGTTGATCACCTCGTCGATGACCACGTCCAACAACGACAGTCGTTCTTTGCCTATATGGGCAAAAGCGGCGTTGCACCGATCGGTAGCGTCCTCTATCACGTCGTAGTCGGGGTTGGTGTAGGTGACTTCGAAACGACCGCCCTCCTTGAGCTCGACCGCAAGCAAGGTAACGTCGTCGAAGGGCTCCGCTTCGCCCACAAAGTCCCGCAGATCGCCTTTGACTCGTGCAAAGGTCTGCTCTTGGGTGTCGGCAAGGCATTGCGACAGCGACTGCTCTATGCGAGCATATCCGAACTCCTCGCCGGCGGCGTTGATAGACTCGTTGAGCCCGTCGGTAAAGAGGAATAGGCGCTTGCCGCGCAAATCCACCACGTCCTTGGTGTAGGCAAAGTTTTTGAGCCCTGCCAGCACAAAGTTGGAATTGACCGATAGGCGGCAAACCTTGCCGTCCCCTACGAGATAGGGTTTTTCGTGGCCTGCGCTGACGCATTCCATACGGCGCTCGGCCAAGTCGATGACGCCGACGAAAGCCGTTACGAACAACCCCTGCTTGTTGTTGTCCAACAGCGTGTTGTTGACCTCGTACATAGTTGCCAAAAGATCGCCCGTTGCCTGCAATTTGGTCTTGATAAGGCTCTTTGCCTTCATCATAAACAGCGCCGCGGGCACGCCCTTGCCCGAAACGTCGGCTATCACCACAGCCAAACGACCCGCGTCGATGTAAAAGTAGTCGTAAAAATCGCCGCCCACCTCTTTGGCGGAAGTGATGTCGGCCGACACCTTGACAGCGCCGTCTTCGTAGGCACCGGCGGGCAATTCTTCGTTTTGTATATTGGCGGCGATGGCCAACTCGGCGCCGCGGCGATGCTCTTCCTCTTTCTTTTGCTCCAATGCGTCCACGTACTGCACCAACTTTTCTTGCATCACGTCGAATTGGCGGGACAGCGCGCCTATCTCATCGTGCGATTTGACGTGGCTGACCACGGGCCTGAGCGCCTTGCCACCCGCGAGCATTTGGGTAAATTCGGCGGTAGAATGGGACAGCGTGCGAATGTTTTTGACCAAAAACACTTCGGCCAACAACAGATAGACGACGGCTATCACCACCATAGCGACCAACATAATGAGGGTGATGGTGGTGATGTAGTCTCGCTGCGTCTTTTGCAACTTGCCCATATCGTAATTGAACCCGACGTAGGCGATGGTCTCCCCCGTTTCTTTGTCCACCACGGGGCACGAACTATAGCAATACTTGCCGTAGTCGTTCTTTTTGACGTACGCCGCCACTTCGGCGCGCGCAAGCGCGGCATCTTTCCATTGTTGCGAGGGGTGCTCTATGCTGGCCGGATAGGCGTACAGGGGCGAACTCTCGTCGGTGGCGTCCATCAAATATACCACGTAGTCGTGCTCGCTGTCGTACCAAAAAATGTATCCGCCCTCGGTATCGAAGACGTTGGACACCAGCAACAACTCGTTGAAAACGTCGTAGTAGTGCATTTTGAAGTTGAGCTGAACGAGGCTCATGCCCAAGCCGCCGTTGCTCGCCGGAAACAAGTGCCGCGTCAAGCCGCCGTAGTAGGCTGCCTCTTGCTCGGGGGAATCGAATTCGTTTTGCGAATGGTACACCAGGTCGTCGTAATTTTCGGCATATATCGACTGTATTTCCGCCACGTATTCGCCGATAAACTCGTAGTAGGTGCTATATTCCTCGATGCGCTCGGTCATATTGGCGGCGGCACTGCGGCAATCGTCCAACTCGTCGGCCTCGGATCGCGCCGAAAAGATGAGCGAAGAGATAAGCACCGACGACCCGATGAGCGTCAGCGCCAAAACCAAAGTCATCAATACGACTTTGACGCGAAGACTGATTTTCATAGCCTGCCGCTACTTGATGGTGAGGGCGTTGATGAAGCCTGTTACGCTGAATATTTCGCGCACGACGGCGTTGATGTTGTGTATCTCCAAGGTCTTGCCCGCCGAGTCCAACTCACGCTTGAGGTTGAGCAAAACGCGTAGACCCGCCGACGAGATGTACTCCACCTCGGCAAAGTCGATGATGACGGTGGGCTCGGCAATGGTTTGACCCAGCACCACGGGCTCCAACTCACGCGAGGTAACGGTATCCAGACGACCTTTGACGGTAACGATCATTGCTTGGTTGTGTTGTACGTTAATCTCCATAAACTTTTTCTCCTATATTGATTTTGAAAACGGTGTTGTTCATATTGAGCACCCGCATATAACTCGTTTCGTCGACCAACCCCAACATCATGGCAATGCCACCGGTAAGGTATTGCTCGCTCTCTTCGTACTTGTATTCGGTGGGGTCAAAGGGCATACCGTCGTCGCGTATGCGCATCAGCACCTGCGACTCGTCCACCTTGACGTTGACGTCTATCGACTTGGGGCATTGGCGTTTGTAGCCGTAGCGTATGATATTGGTGATCATCTCCTCGCACGCAAACCCCAACACCTGCGCATCGCGGTTGGATACGTCGTGCGCCTTGGCGAATTCCGTCACTTCCCTCGCCGCTTGGGCGGCCTCCTCCTCTTTGTTGGCCACCGAAACGTCAAACGTATTCATATCGGGTCGCTCCAGCATAAACAAGCCGTGCACCTCACGGTGGCGGCGCTCGTAGACAAACACCAGTGCGTACACCACCACCACGGTGGCGTACTCGGTGATGACGCGAGCAAGCGAATAGCCCAAAATGCCCTGCGCACGCATCAACAGCAACGTGAGGGGTATGATAAACACGGCCTCGCGCAACAACACGGTGACGACGGCGGGCAAGTTTTTGTTGACCGCGGGGTAGTAATTGGTAGAAAACTTGTTGACTTCGAGGGGTATGGCGGACAACAGGTAAATGCGCAAGACGTACGCCACCTGCCGCATATCTTCGCCCGCATAGCCAAAAAGCGCCGAATACCCCTCTGGCCACGCCATAATGACGGCGGTGATGAGGGCGGTAACGATGAGGTTAAATAGGTATATCTTGCTGCTTACCGCGCGCAACGAATATACGTCGCGTTCGCCGTACAGCACGCCGCATATAGTGGGGATAAGCCCCAATATGCCGCCCGAAAAGAGGTCGAACACGAAGATGAGGTTGCTGACCAAACCAAATATGACCAACTCCAACTCGGCCGTGATCATACGGCTCAGCACCACGTTGATGACAAGGGTCTGCACCGCGGTAAGCAGCAAGGTAAGCGCGGTGGATACCGAGGCCTTGAGGGCGTCCTTAAAGTCGGCCCACGCCCCGCGAAGGCGCCAGGTGTAGCGCAACATTCTCTTTTTGGAACGGGCATAAAACACCACGGTAACAAGCCCCACGGCATAGCCTACGCCCGAGGAGAGCGCCGCGCCGACCATACCCATACCGCACACACGAATAAACAGCACTTCCACCCCTATCTTGACCAAATTGGCCACGATGTAAAAGGCGGCCGACAGTTTGGGGTTGTTGTCGGTGGAGATAAACGTCGCCAAAACCAAAGCGAGCATCATCACGGGATTTTGCAACATATACACCAATATGTATTGGTAGGAATACTCATATAGCGAGGGAGCAAACAAGCGCGCAAGCGGCCCCGACGTAAAGGGCGCCGCCACGGCAAACAGCGCCGACGCGCCCAAGGTAACCAGCAAACTGAGCGAAAACACCTTGTTGGCCTGCTCTACGTTGCGGCGCCCCAACAAATTGGCAATGGCAATGGAGCCGCCCACGCTCAAGGCAAAGCCGGGGCACTGTATGACGTAGAGTACGGGCATCACCAAAGACGACGCGCTCAAAGCGTCCGGCCCCAACAAATTGCCCACCAATATGCCGTCGATGAGCGAGCCGAATTGCATGGCGAATATCATCAGCACCGACGGCAATAGATATTGGTAAAACTTTTTGTCGATCAGTTTGCTATTGCGTTTCATCAAATATCACTCCTAACGAAGAAGTTGAGCCCCTCGAGCGACTCGATGGCCTGCCTGAGATAGGCGTCGTCCGTTATGGGCCACTTGTACCCCAAGTGATACAGCGCCTTGTTGCTAAACTCGTTGTCGGTGAGAATAAACGCATAGGTGTGGTTGTCGCTGGAGGCGTAGTTGATGAGCGAAGACACCAACATATTTTTGGTTTCGTCCGCCATCATAGCGCGCATAGCCTGCGCAAACGCCGCGTCCGACACCACCTCGATGCCATAGCCCATATCGTTGAGCACCGCCACAATGTCACCCATTTGCACCTGGTGCGAGTTGGCGCAATGAAACACCGTGTAGCGACGCGGGGTGCTGGACAGCAACAACACGGCCTTGGCCACCTCGTCGATGGGCGAAAAGTCAATGGCCACGTCCATAGAATTGACGGGGAAGCAATGCAGCGTGGCATAGCCCTTGAGGTCGCGCAAAAAGCCGTTGGTGATGGAGATGGCCTGAAACTCGCCGTCGCTGGCGCGGCTCATCAGGTTGCCGACGCGTATCACCTTGCCATCCAACCCCTCGTCCACAGCCGAGAGCACGGCCTTTTCGGCATTGAATTTGGAATGGACGTATTTGTTGGAGATGTCCTGCCCAAAGTCGAGCATATTCTCCTTCATACGGAAGGAAGCGTCAAACTTGCCGTCCACGTTCTCGCCGGCTACGGACAAGGTGGATATTTGCACCAAGCGCACGCCGCGCTCCTTGGCGATGGCTATCAGGTTTTTGACGCCGCCCACGTTGACGCGCTCTATGCTGTCGTCCACGGCAAAGTGCTTGACCAACGCCGCGCAGTTGATGATGGTATCGAAGGCATGAGGCGCCAATTTTTCGGGCAGGTGCACGTCGGTGATATCCGAGTCCACCACGGTAACGTATCGCGCCACCTCCTCGTCTAATGGCGAATCGAAATAGTAGGTGAGCAAACTCTTGAGTCGGGTGGTGGCATCCACCGCAGAGGAACGCACCAGCGCGATGACCTGCCGCCCTTGGCGGAGCAACTCGCGCAAAACGTGTATGCCCAAAAAGCCGTTGGCACCCGTTACCAACACGCGGCCGAGGGGGCGCGACGCTTCCACACCGTCCACGTAGCGCACGGTGTTGTAGTCGAGCGAATTGACCACCACTGCCTCCTGCTCCGCGGGTGCGGCGGTGGACGACTGCTCTTTGACGTGGCGCTCGAGGGCTGCCACCGTAGAATAGTCGAATACGTCCTTGTAGGCGATGGGCAAATTGTCTTGCAACGCCAACATCGCTATCTTCGACGCCGACAAGGACGTGCCGCCCAAGTCGAAGAAATCCTCGTCTATGCCCACTTCGTCAAGCCCCAACGCTTTGGCAAAGATGGCGCACAGCTTGCGCTGCAACTCGTTTTTGGCGGCGGTATGCCGTTTGGCCTCTTTCTCCACCTCTACGTCGGGCAATGCCTTTTTGTCTATCTTGCCGCTGGCGGTGAGGGGCATTTTGTCCAACTGCACCAGCACTTTGGGTATCATATAGGGGGTGAGCGACTTGGCCAAATGGCGGGTAAGATCCTCGCGGTCTATCTCGTAGGGGGCGGTGTAGTAGGCCGCCAAAAAGTCGCCGTCGGTGCGATTGGTCTTGACCAACACTATGCAACGCGACAGGTTGGGATAGGTGGACAACACGTTTTCGATCTCGTCCAACTCCACGCGCAACCCGCGCAACTTGACTTGGTTGTCTAATCGGCCGAAAAATTCGATATTTCCCTCGCCGTTGTAGCGCGCCAAATCGCCCGTGCGATAAGCGCGACGGCCGTTGAGGGTAATAAACCTTTCACGGGTCTTGTCCGCTTGGCCCAAGTAGCCTATGCCTACGCCCTCGCCCGCTATGGTCAGGTCGCCTATGGCGTTGATGGGCAATATATGCCCCGCCTTATCCAATATGTAGGCCTCGGTATTGGCAAAGGGCTTGCCTATGGTAACGTATTCGTCCTCCACTTTGTGGTAGGTGCAAGTGATGGTGGTCTCGGTGGGCCCATAGCCGTTGTAAATGGCGGCGGTCACGCCCAAATCGCGCAGTTTTCGGCATAGCGCTTGGGGCACTGCCTCGGCGCCCATATCCAACGCTTGCAAATTCTTGAGTGCGTCCACAAAGGGCGCGACGTCTATAAAGTTGGATACGAACGAGGGCGTCATAAACATGACGTTCACCTTTTCGCGGCGCAAGGTGTCGGCAAGCAATAGCGGATTTTCTATCTCCTGCTCGGTGGCGATAACGGCGGTGTAACCATGCGACAAAGGCACGCATTCCTCCTGCAAGGACGCGTCGAAGGAGAAGGAAGCGAACGAACAGGACACGGCGCCGCCCGCTATATCACGATAGACCTTGGTGCCTATGTTGGTGCCGTCCGCACAATAGTTGACCAAGTTGCGATGCGAGATCATCACGCCCTTGGGCTTGCCGGTGGAGCCGGACGTATAGATGATATAGCACAGCGACGAGGTGGGTATATCCAAGTCGAGGTCGGCGTCGTTGTGGCAAGCCAAGCATTCCTCTACCGTAAGTACCCTTAGGTCGGCGCGCTCGAGAAGGGCGCGCTTTTCTTGCGCCAACCGGCTTGTGGTCAGCACCACTTTTGCGCCCGAATCCGCCACGATGTACTCTATGCGGTCATCGGGATATTTGGGGTCTACGGGTACGAATGCGCCGCCCGATTTGACGATGCCTTGCCGCACGACGTAGGCCTCGGCCACGCGGGGCATCATCATCAACACCTTGTCGGCAAGCGATACCGAGGCCGCCAATAGCGAGTGCGCCACGCGGTTGGCGGCGGCGTTGAATTGGCGATAGGTATAGCGGCTATCCGCGCCCACCACGGCGAGTTTGTCGGGGTTGAGACGGGCTTGTTTTTCTATCAATTTGTTGAAGGATACGTCCTCGAATTGGACGGCCGTATCGTTAAACGCGGCGTACATCGCCCTGTCTTCGGCAGGCAAAAGATCGATATCACCCACGAGGCGGCGGTGCATCAGTTCCCGCAAAACTTGCCCGAACAAGCGGTAGAACGAGGCCACCGTCGAGGCATTGTACATCGACTCGTCATACTCGAAGTGCGCGCGGAAACGGCCTTTTTCGAGGAAGACGTCTATGGAAAACGCGCTCTTGGGCGTTTCCGACTCGATAAGGACCGACTCCACGGGCACGTCGCCAATGCGGTCGAACGCAAACGCGTCGCCTTGGTAGGCAAACATAATATCGGCCGTAACGTCGTAGGCTTGCGCCACGTCGGCAAACGAATATAGATCGTTGGCCTGCAAATCGCGCAACAAATCGTTGGTTTGGTGCAATTTGTCCAGCACGGCGTCGCTATCCTCGTAGCGAATGTAGACGGGCAACGTCTTGACCAACATAGATACGGTCGCGGCCAATTTGGAAGAATTGCGGCCGTTGTAAATGGTGGTGTACAAGCTATCGTTTTTGTAGAGAAATTTGGACAACGTAAAGGCAAAAGCAAAGTTGAAGTATCCGTTCAACGTCAACTTGTTGGCCTCGGCAAAGGCGAATAGGGCTTCGGCGTCCAGATCGAGCGTATAGTCCACCGAACGCAATCGGGATAGGGGCTGTACCTTGAGGTCTTTTTTGATGACGTACTCGCCGTCGATGTCTTGTAGCAGGGCTTGATAGAAAGCCTTGGCCTTGTCCAATCTATCGGTCTGCAACGCGTCGCGCTCGGCAAGAGCCACCTCAAAGCCCGATATGGTTTCGGCTTGGACAGGCTCGCCCATATAGGCTCGCCCCAAATCGGTGAGGATGACGGCCTCGCTGGTGCCGTCGCACACGATATGGTGAAAATCGAGAAATAAGTACACCTCGTGGGGTGTGCGATAGATCTCGGCGCGATAGAGGGGCGCATCCAGCAGCACGAAGGGGCGCACCAAGGTAGGCAGAGCCGCCACCGACCGCACGTCCACTTGGGCGGGCATATGCGGGCGGCGCGCACGAATGTCGCCGTCGGCATTCATATAGAGGGTGGTTTTGAGGTAGTAGTGCGCGTCTATCACCTCACCCAGCGCACGCTGCAACTTGTCCACGTCGGTATCGGCGGGCATTTTGAACAAAATAGGTATGTTGTAGTTGGTGGTGCCGGGGTGTGCGGCGCACTCCACAAAGATGCCCTCTTGTGTTTTGGATATGGGGTATTCCTCTTGTATTTGGTAGGTTTTGGCCTCCTCTTTTTGCGACAAGCGCTCGGCCAAAGCGCGCACCGTGGCGTTTTGTTTGAGATCGGCATTGTCCACGTCTTTGCCAAACAATTTGGACAGCAATATGGCAAACCGTATGGAGGACACGCTGGTGAGGCCCGCCTCGTAAAGGTCTGTGGTCACGCCGAAAGAATCGTTGCCCAAAATACCTTTGAGCACGTCGTACACTTGCTGCTCGGCGGGGGTGGCGGGCGCCACTTTTTCCTGCGTTTTGAGTTTGGGTTGCGGCAAGGCCCTCTTGTTGACTTTTTGGTTTTGGTTGAGGGGTATCTTGTCTATTTGCATGGTGTAGGCGGGCACCATATAGGGGGGCTTTTTGGCACCCACATAGGCGTTGAGCGCGGCGACGTCCACGTCGTGGTCGGCCACCACGTAGGCGCAGATGTATTTGACGCCGTTGGGGTCGGTGAAGTCCTTGACGGTGGCGTCTTTGATGCCGTCGTACTCGCGTATGACCTGCTCCACCTCGGCCAACTCCACGCGAAATCCTCTGATTTTTACCTGACCGTCCTTGCGCCCGATGAAGTCTATGGTGCCGTCGGCAAGGTAGCGTACTACGTCGCCCGTGCGATATAGGCGGCCGAAAGCGGGGTCGTCGTCGAAGGGATTAACTAAAAACGCCTTGCGGTTTTCCTCGTCCCTATTGAGATACCCGCGCGACACTTGGGGCCCGGCTATATACAGTTCGCCCTCGGCCAAGCATGGCAAGCGGCGGCCGTTTTTGTCCAGCACGTAGGTTTTGTAGGTGGGCAACGCTTTGCCTATGGGCACACGGTAGTATAGGCGATCCACCAACTGCATGGTGCAATAGACCGTGCCCTCGGTGGGGCCGTAGGCATTGTACAGATCGTAGGTTTTGGGCTTGTCTATCGGCACCAGCTTTTCGCCGCCAACCATTAGCATCCGCAAGGTTTTGGGCTCTATCATTTCGGCGAATTGGCGCCCCACTTGCGTGGTGAGCATGGCATGCGTAATGCCGTTTTGGTCGAAGTACGCGCCCAATTTGAGCAGATCCAGCCGCAACTCGTTGGGGATAACGTACACCGTTCCGCCCCCAATGAGGGTGGGATAGAGATCGAGCATATCGGCGTCGAAGCCATAGGATGCGTACGCCGACACCTTGGCCGTATGGTCCACCCCGCAAGCACGCGCGTGGAAGCAAGCAAAGGCATACACGTTGCGGTGCTCCAGCATAACGCCTTTGGGCAGACCCGTCGAGCCCGAGGTGTAGAGCATAACAAACAGATCTTCGGGCCGAGGCGCATCCTGCGGCGCGGAGACGTCGGGAAGCGTAGCAAGCTCGTCGGTATACAGCACGGGGCCTTGGTAGTCGCCCAACAGATCGGACAGATCTCTATCTTTGATAAGCGCTTTGGCGGCGGCGTCGGCTATCATAAAGGACAGGCGCTCTTTGGGATAGGTAGGGTCGAGGGGTTGATAGGCCGCGCCCGACTTGAGCACGCCGAGGCTGGCTATCACAATGTATTCGGACTTGTTGATGAGCACCGACACTTTGTCCTCTCGGCCCACGCCCAACCGGTGCAATTCGTTGGCTATGCGATTGGATAGTAAATCCACCTCTCGATAGGTGTAGTGCTTGTCCCCAAACACCACGGCGTCGTGGTCGGGCCAACGGCGCACCGCATCGGCAAAAGCCGAAAGCACCGTGCGATTGGGGTCGATATAGGACAAATCGGTGCGGTTAAACCCGTCCAACAAATCTTTTTCCTGCGAGTTGACCAAGTCCACGTCGGCAAGACGCTCGCGGCGCAAAAACTCGCCCAACGCCACGTCGTACAATCCCATCAGATGGCGTATGGTATGCTCGTGGTATAGGTCGCTGCGGTACTCCACCTCCGCAAAATAGCGCCCTTCGTCGCGGTGCAACTCTACGCTCAACAGCCCCTTGCCGTCTTTGCGCGGCAGTTGCTTGATATAGAGCGTTTTGCCGCGTAGCGTGGTTTTGTAGAAATAGTCGCCTTGGTAGGCAAACATGACGCCCGCCGACAAGCCCATATCTTTGTTCATATCCACGAAGGGATACAGCAGGTTTTGCGCGCTGCCCGCAAGATAATCGCTGGCCGCTTTGATATAGTCCTCTACCGGCTCGCAATGTTGTAGGTAGAACGGAAACGTCTTGACGTACATTCCCATACTCGCCGCCACGGCGGGGGTACGACCGTTGTGCACGGTGAGAAACAGCGCTTTGTCGTCGTTGTTGATTTTGGACAGCAAAAACGCGAACGCCGCCAAAAAGTAAGAGGACGTTTTGGCGCCTATGCGCTTGGTCAACGCCTTCACGTCGGCGTCGGCTACCGTCAGTTCACAGCGCATTTGGGCGTAGGCCTCGGCGCCGTCGTTTTTGTCATACACCAAGTTGCTGTCCGTCTCGGGCTCGGCCACCGCCTTGTCAAAAAAGGCCTTGGCTTGCCGATAGGCTTTGGTCTGCAAGCGGCGCCGCTCCTCCAGCGCAAATTCGTTGGCGCCATAGGCTTCTTTGTCCGGCAGTTGGCCCTCGTAGGCGCGCATGACCTCGTCCGCAAATAATTTGATGGAAGTGCCGTCGCACAAAATATGATGAAAATCGAAATAGAACCAATATTCGCCCTTGACGTGGTACAATGCCACCCGGAACAAATGGTGCTCCAACATCTCGTATGGCGGCGACTGAACGTCGAGCGAAGCGGCCTCTATCACGGGGAGAACTATCTCTTTGGTGCGTATCTTTTTGTAGATCGTGCCGTCCTCGCCCTCAAAGAGAACGCTAAACAAGTAGGGGTGCTTATCAAACACGGCGGATACCGCGTTGGCAAACGCCTCGGCGTCGACGGATTGGCCCAAACACACGACGTGAGCCAAATTGTACGCGTCGGTCGGGCGTAGACAAGACGCATATATGCCCTCTTCTGTCTTGGATAGCGGGTAGTAATCTTTCATTGTTTATCTCCTTTGGCGGTTGGTCAAATATGATTATACCATAATCATACCCTCAAAACAACCCCGTTTTGTAGAAAGAGGTGCAAGACTTGTTGTAGGGTTGTCAA
>CAMPCZ010000002.1 GCA_946648015.1 uncultured Clostridia bacterium | reverse complement strand
GGACAGTTTGAGTTCGTCATCGCCATTGGCATACACGCCTTGCAAACCGTCGGCCTCCACAAAGGTGGTGCCGTTGTTGGCCAACACGGCGATTCGGTTACCTTGGGCATCCGAGATGGCCACGAAGCTGGCGGAGAGCATATCCGCGGCGCTGAGGTCGTTGCCGTCCAAGTCTTGGAGTGTTACGCCGAAGTAGGCGCGCGCATTGTACATCAAAATGGTGTAGGCCTCCTCCTCAATGAGGTAGTCAAAGACCATACCGTCGGTCCAAGTGGTACCACTGAACTTATCCATAGCGACTGCATAGGGCGAGCACAAAATGATACCGGTAATATCGCTCGGCGAATAGGAGTAGGGGGCGCGAACGAAGATGCCCGTGGCAAAATCGACAAAGCCCACGTAGGTGGTGCCGTTGCTCAACACGCTGATGGCACCCGTGTCGGGGTCTACCATCGTGATGGTGTTGACGTTTTGGAAGGGGAAACCGGTGCCGGTGCCCGAGCCGTTGTCGTCGAAGGTGATGGTGCCGGAGGGTACCCACTTATCGCTGTTGGTTATCGCCTTGGCCTCATCGTGACGGGGGTCCAAACGAATGCTGCCCACGTAGGACTTGTTGTCGTAGGGCGCCACCAATTTGGGGATGGTAACGAGATGGGTGTCCACGTCGTCGCCGCACACGGCGGTGTAACTTTGCTGGCCGGCCTCATTGTAGGTGGCGGGGGTTACGACTTCGGGACCGCTGACTTGGGCGTCGCGCAGTTCGCTCTCTTCGCAAGCCGAGCAGACGTATCTGCCTTGGGCGTACAGTCCGTCCCATACCATCTCTACGTATTGGAAATCGTGAGCGGCGGGGATCACTTGCTCCATGGTGTCCTCGTTGTCGCCGTAGGTGGCGGTATAGGTGCGCACGCCGTCTTCGGTGCAGGTAGCGGGCGTGGTGATCTCGCTATCCATATCGGCGTCGACAAAACTGACGTGCTCCTCGTTGTATTCGCAGACCAGTTTGACTTGGGCGGTGTAGTCATCGCCCCACACAAAGCTGTCGAATACCCAGCCGTGGGCGTCGGCGTCTATGGCCAACACGGTATCGGCAAGTTCGATCTCTTGGGTGCCATCTTCGTCGGTAAAGTATTTGCCGCATTCGAGGCAAACCCAATAGGCGACGTTGCCTTCCTCGGTACAAGTGGCGGCTTTGGCCGCTACTGCGTCGAGCTCGTGGCCTTCGGACTCGATGACCGCAGTACGGACGTCGGTGTTGCCCTCGTAGGTGGCGGTATAGGTACGCACGCCGTCTTCGGTGCAGGTAGCGGGCGTGGTGATCTCGTCCGCGACTTCGGCGGCTACCAAATTGACGTGCTCGTCGTCATACTCACATACGAATTTGGCTTGAGCGGTGTAGTCGTCGCCCCACACAAAGCTGTCGAATACCCACTTGTGCGCGTCGGCGTCTACCTCGACGGACGCGGTCTTGGTGCCGGTATGGTTCTCGTAGGTGGCGGTGTAGGTACGCACGCCCTCGGCGGAGCAGGTAGCGGGCGTGGTGATCTCGTCCTCGACTTCGGCGGCTACCAAACTCTCGTGCTCGTCGTTGTGCGCGCACACGAATTTGGCTTGGGCGGTATAGTCATCGCCCCACACAAAGCTGTCGAATACCCACTTGTGCGCGTCGGCGTCTATGGCCAACACGGTATCGGCGAGGTCGATCTCTTGGGTGCCATCTTCGTCGGAAAACTTCTTGTTGCAGTCGGCGCAGCTGTAGTAGGCTACGTTGCCAACGGCGGTGCAAGTGGCGTCCTTGGCGGGAATGAACACCAAGTCATGACCATCGGACTCGATGACCGCAGTACGGACGTCGGTGTTGCCCTCGTAGGTGGCGGTATAGGTACGCACGCCGTCGGCGGTGCAAGTGGCGGGCGTGGTGATCTCGTCCTCGACTTCGGCGGCTACCAAAATGGAGCTGCCGTCGGTGGCGTCCACCAATTTGGCTTGCGCCGTAAAGTCGTCGCCCCAAACGAAGCTGTCGAACGTATATTCGTGCTCGAGTTTGGCTATGGCCTCGGTCGTGGTGCCGGTGTTGCCCTCGTAGGTGGCGGTGTAGGTGCGCACGCCGTCCGCCTCGTAGGTGGCGGGGGTGGTCACCTCGCTCGTAACGACGGCGGTGTACAGCATGACGTGCGTGGCATCAGCCGCGCACACATACTTGGCTTGTGCCGTAAAATCATCGGCCCAAACGAAGCTGTCGAACGCATAGCTGTGTCCCTTGGCGGGCAACGAGATGGTAAGGGTGCCGATCTCATTGGCCGTGATGGTCGCGCTACCGGCCTCGTCGCAGGTAGGGGCGACGATGGTGTACTTGGGGTCGGTCAACACGGGCAGGGTGAAGGTTTGGTCTTCGCCGCCATCCGAGCTGACGCGCACCGCAGTACCGGTGGCGGTATCGGTGGGAGCAACGGAAATGGTCCAATCGCCATAGGTGTAGGTCTTTTCGCCGCCGTTGTTGCAAGCGACAAGGCCGACTACCGCTACGATCAGTACAAGAACCGTTGCCAACAACAATAACTTGTTTCTCATAGTGTATCTCCTTTTTTGATTTGCTGATTTATGTGCCTTGCGGCCCTTCCGCAAGAATTTGCCCATAAGATAACGTCTTGCACGATAGAATAAGTCACAATAATTGTATCACAGCGTCTAACGCGCGCGCAAGCGAATATGCGCGAGCGCAAGGACATTTATTGGTAAATTTTTCTCCAAAATGCGTATATTTGCGCGCTTTGAGGCACGCTCGGCGTATAAATATGCAAGTAACGAATCATTCGCCGATAGACGGCCCCGCAAGCCTTGACCCGCAAAAAAACGACGACACAAAAAAAGCCGCACCCGTGGGTGCGGCCCTTTGCGTAAATCGTCTATTGCAAACCAAACACGGTATTGGGGGCAAAATAGCCCGACGCCGAGGACAAAACGTTGGTTGTGGTGCAACTCAGTTGGTTGAGCGTGGCCAAACTGACCACGTCAAGCACAAACGTGTAGCCCTCTACGCGCACCGTGATCTGGGTGCCCGACACGGAGTAGGTGCCCACAGAACCGCCGCGCGCGGCAAATACCGCCTCGAAGTTGCGCCCCGTGTCCTGCTCGTAGGCAGAGGACGTGCAGTAGACGTTGACCACGCCGCCCGCCCCAAACTCCAACGTGGCGATGGCCGAATAGGTATCGGCAGCGCTGGCGCCCGTGATGGTGTAGCGCGCCGCATAGGTCTTGCCCGCCACCAACGACTCGTCGAGGCGTATGTCGCTGACGACGTATTGGTGCGTATCGGGATTGATGCGGTACACGGTGCTCTGCCCGCCCGCCGTAAAGATGACCATACGGCCGTTCATTCGATAGCGACCCTTGGTATCGCCCAAGGTAGCGTAGCCGAAGCCGTCCAACACCAAGTCGTCTGCGCCCTCCAGCGCGTACGCGCCACGGTAGACGTCGGCAATGGCCAAGCCATAGGCGGTATCGCCCCAAGACAGCAATTTGTAGACCTTGCCGCCCACGTCGAAGATGGCGCCCGCCTCGTCCAAGGAGGCGCCGGCGAGCAAGGTGGGTCGTACGATCTCGCCCAAGCCGCCCGTAGACACCGCAAAGACATACAGGTCGCCTATATGGCGCAAACACGCGCCCTCGACGGCAGCCACCGCCGTGTGCGCGGTGGTGTAGTAATCCACGAACGAAAACGCGCCCGTGCCACGCACTTTGTACACGACGGCCTCGCCCGGCAAGCGCTCTCCCACCAAGCTCAGACCCGAGGAGGCGGTGTTGATCTTGCCCACAAAGCCCGCGTCGGTGAGGTGATAGACGCCCTGATAACTATTGTCCCCCGAGGACAACAGCACTTGGCCGTATTTGTCGAAGAAAAGGCCGTTGGACCCCGTCAGCACGCCCGCCCCGAACGAAACGGCAACGTCGCTGCCCTCGTACAAAGGCTCCAACACTTGCACGGCGTAGGGATAGCGCACCTCTTCGCCCGCATAGTTGACCTTGGCCTCCACCAAATAGAAGCCCGCCAAGTTCCAATTCACCTTGCTAAAATCAAAGTAGTTGGCCTTGTCGGCAACGTCGACGACAGCCCCCGAGGGGGACACAACGTCCACACCGGCAAGGAACGCGGCTTGCGCCGTAGCGGCGGCGGCTTTGCCTACCGTAAACTTGTTGACGCGTAGCAATACGCCGTCTACGACGGCCGTATTCTCCCACACGGTGCCCACAAAGGGGGCGTAGTCGGCCTCGCACACGGTGAGCACGTTGCCAAAAGCGTGCACGTAGGAGACCAAACGCTTGCCGTAGGCAAAACCGGATGTGGTATTGAGGAAGCGTATCTCCACGTCGGAACCCGTCGCCGTATAGGCGATTTCGGTCGAATAGTACTTGGTGGTGTCGGCACTGAAGTAGCCCGAGCCGTATCCGTCGAGGAAAAAGATGGAACTGCCCACGGCGTATCGCCCGAATAGATCGTCTCTTTGAACATAGGCGAAAGTGCCCGTCTCCAAATCCAACTCGAACCGATAGGAATAGGTGGCGTTTTCGTTGCGGTCGGCAGCGTGGTGCAAGGTAAGCGTACCGCCCGCATAGTCGGCCGCGCCATAGACGTAGCTATTCAAAATGAGTTTGTCGATAACGGTTTCGCCGCCTATGCGCAACGTATAATGCTCGTAATTGTCGGTGGAAAGGGTGGCCGATTTTCCATCTACGGTACCCGCAAAGGTGCGACCCGCCCACTGTTTGGAGTCGCTCGCTTTGACGATAAGCCCCACGCCCGACGTAACGACGTAAGCGTAGTTTTCGCCCTCGAAAACAAGCGTACCCGAGGCGCCCTCGGTCTTGTCGAAGTCGCCCGCAAACGTGGCCTCGCCCCAACTGTTGACGTAGATATAGTCGCTGCCCGAGCGCTCCTCCAACAGGGTCTTTTGCACAAACCATATACGGTTGCCGTCTTTGTCCTCCAACTGAGCGCAGTCTATGCTGTACACGCCCGAATAGGTGGCGGTAAGCACGTGTCCCGACGACGAACTGTTGATAGTAAAAGCGTCTACGATGCGCCACAACTTGCTGTTGAAATACATCAGGGGGCGCTTGGTGGCGTGGTAGGCCAATTTATAGCGGTTTTCGGGATCGAGCGTTACGATGCCGTTGCGATAGGTCAAAAGATGGCGCTCGGAGCCTATGACCACCACCATAGAGGTCATATCCACGCCGGCCTCGGTGGTCAGCGTGCGCTCGCCCATCGTGATGGCGTCGCGCCCAATGACCAGATCGTCCAATACGCTGACGGGAGGCACGTCCTCATCCTCGTAGTAGTCGTCGTCGTACACCTCCCACTCGTCCTCTTCCCAACTGCCGACGGCAGTTACCGTCGCCGCGGCGCCGATGGTGGTTTGCACGGTGTGGTAGGTGCCCAAAACGTTGCTATCCAGCACGGTAACGGTGGCCACGGCCGATTTGCCCTCGTAGCGCAACGTAAGGGTGTACACGCCGGGGCAAAACAGATCCATCGCGCCCTCTATCATGCTCTCCTCCACGTCTACGGGCTCGCCGTCTACCTGTATGGCAAACAGATCTCTGCGATGCACGGTATCGCCGCTATATACGGTGGCGTTGGTGGCGGCAAGGCGCACCGCCGAGTCGATGACCAACACGTAGACGAGGCGCACGGGGTCTTTGTCCAAACCCTGCACGTACACGTCCACGGATATCTGCTGCTCGGCTACCGATGCAAAATCTACGCCCTGCACCACCTCGCAATAGGTGGTGATGGCGTTGACGTAGTCGCGGTTGGTAGTCAACGTCTGCCAACGATCGTTGACGGATACGGACAAGTTGGCCAACGGATCGTAGGCGACGGTGCCCACGGGCAAACGCACGACGTCTTGGCGCACCGTAGCGGCATAGCGATTGGTGAGCACGCGATACACGACGGTGGCTTGGTAATAGTCGAAGGTAACCTTGCCCGACAGGCCCGTTTTGGGCTTGCTGTTGTAGGGAACGGTAAGGGTAACCTCGTAGTCGCCCTCGGTCGAGAAATCGACGTCATCTATGTCTATAAGGGGGCGGATATTGTCAAAGCGCACGCCGTTGACGCGCACCGCAAAGTCCTCCTCGAAGGCATAGGTAGAGGGGTCGGTGCCCCGCTGAATAACGATGACTTGGCCGTGGGGGTAGTCGAAAACCACGCCGCGGCGCACGGTGACGGTGGCCACCGCCTGTACGTCCATATAGGTGAGCGTGATGGGATAGTCGCCCTCGGTGCCATAGTCCACGGCGCCCTCTATCATTTGGGGTTGCACCGCTATGGAGCGGCCGCCCTGCTCTATGCTAAAAAGGTCTACAAAGTCGAGGTGCGGCGCGTTGGGAAAGATCTGCACGTCGCGCGCATGGACGACCAAACTATCCTCGTCTACGATGGCGACGGACAAAGTTCGGCTTTGACTTTCCTCTTCGGTTTGGTAGCTGAGCGTAACGTCGAAACTATCGCCGACGGATAGCCCCCTGTAGTCGTACCGCAACATATCGGACGTGACGGGCACGGCCTGCCCTTCTACAAACACCGAGAAAAGGCGGGTATAATCGTAGGTATCCAACCGTGAAAGCGCCAATGTGGGCGCCGCATAGTTGGCCACCAACTCCAACGCATAGTAGGGCTGCACGTTGACGACCACGCTTGCCGACGCGCCGAATACCGACACCGTATAGGTGTAGGTGCCCTTTTGCGCCTCTACGTCGCTGACGACCCACCGAGGGTCTACCGACACAGCCTTGCCCTCGCGCAATACGCTAAACAAGGCGGCAAAGTCGTAGGAGGCCACCTCTTTGGTGGTAAGGCGCACGCTGTCCTTGGCAACGCTTACTTGAAAGCGGGGGTCTACCACCGCCACCACGTATTGCGCGTTGTGGTCGGCGTAGCTACAGCGCACGGTATATTCGCCCTCGGCGGCCTGCACCTCCGTGGCGTCCACCTGCACCTTGTCCCAAGCCACGCGCTTGCCGTCCTCCGTCACCAAAAACACTTTGGCAAAGTCGTAGGAGGCTACCTCGTCGGTTTTGAGCGAAATGCGCTCGGCACCCGCGCGCACCTCCACCAATACGGGGCGATACACGCGCACGGTAACGACGGCGGTTTGTCCCTTGTAGGTGAGGCTCACGGGATAGACGCCCACCGCTGCTTTTACGGCGGTGACGTCCACCAAGGCGGCGGGCACGGCGATAGATACGCCGTCGGCCTCTATCGCAAAGAGAGCGGCAAAGTCGCAGGCGGCTACCTCGTCTATGGACAAGGTAAGCTCCTCCTCGGCGTCCACCACCAAGGAGGCGTAGCCTACCGACACAGTAGCGGTGGCGCTTTGGCCGCCATAGGTACAGCGCACGTCAAACGACTCGAGGGTCGGCGTGCCTGCCGCCCCCGAAAGCATGGCGCCCGTTACGGGCACGGCGGCGTCGCCCTCTTGTATGCGAAAAAGAGACGTGTAGTCGTAGGTCGCCAGCTCCCCCACCGACACTTGCACGCGGGGTACGACGGCCTCGACCGTTACCGTCTCCAAAGAGGGTTGCCCCGGCTGCTGCCCATCAACAACATCGCCGGAAGACGAGTCTTCCGGCTGGTTGGTGGCGCCGGGTTGGCACGCAGCCAACACCAGCGCCGCAAGTAGGCAAAGCACTACCGCGAGCAGTAAATGCCTTTTTTTCATAGATGTTTCCTCAATCCGAATTAGTCGGCGGAACGAGCCGAGCGCAAGCCGGTGGCCAAGCTCCAATCACCGGCGTGATAGAGATAAACGTCCAAAAAGCGGGTATTGGAATAGTTGTCGATGACGATCTCGATGCTGCCGTCGGCGCTGAGGTAAGCCACGTATTTGTCGTTGGCAGTAGTGCCGCAATCGGCCAACACTTTGGTCCAGCCGGCCTTGGCAAAAGCGTCGTCCAACGCCTCTATCAACTCGGCGTAGTTGGTGATGTGCATATTCTCGTCGCATTGCTCGCTGACAAAGCTGAGATGCACGTAGCCTTGGTAGATGCGATTGCCCTCGGCGTCGAAATCCTTGACGTACTCATCGGCAAAGGGGCCGTTGTAGTAGTCGCCGAAGATGGCGAAGAACAACGCGGGGTCGGGCAACGCGGCCACTTCTTGGTCGGAATAGAACAAGGCGAGAGCCTTTTCCATAGAATCGTTGCGCTTGTAGACGCTGTCGTAGCCGACGTCGGGGTTGGCTTCGCGAGCCGCTTTGTTGGCGGCGGCGCAGCTCTCGATGAGGTCGAGATACATCACGCTGAATTCGGCCCAAGTGGTGGGTACCACACGCTCGACGTAGTTGTCGAAGATGCCCTCGGGCATGGTGGTGGTGCCGATATTCTTGTAGGTGGTGACGCAATAGCCCACGTACATACCGCTCGAAATATTGTAGGGGAAGGTCGTCGACACGATCTTGCCGTTGTCGTCCACCACGATGGACAGGGGGACGTTGGCGGCTATTTCGGCCGAGCGGGCGTCGGAGTGCGTGCTGATCTGCATGGCGATCTCGCGCGCTACCGAAGACTCGCGCAAATTAAAGGTGTATTGCCACACGCCGTTCGGTTTGGCAGAACCGCCAAACTCAAACAACTCGATGGCAAAGTCGAATTTGGGCAGTCTATCCAACACGGAGCCCGTATATTTGTGCAAACCGGCCAAGGCATTGACGGTCTCGCCCGTTTTGCTGGTGTACACGTACTCGAAGTAGTCGTAGGTGTTTTCGCCGGTCTGTTTGTAGCCCGAATACGAGGTAAAGTAGCGGTCGTTCTCGTCCATATAGTAGGAGTACTCGCCCGTTTTGGCGATGAGAATGGCGTCCTCGGTTACACGATACACTTCGCCGACCTGACCGGAGGCGGATTGCTCGTTGCGACCCGAGATATCTTGGGCATACACAGTGCCTTGAGCGCTCTCGTAGCTGTAGTCGTCGGCGTCCAAAGCGGGAGCGCGCGTGGTGATCTCGGCCACGTTCATCGTAAAGTTGGAAGCGGAGCGCATCGCCTCGAGCGCGGTCGTCAACTTGGCGAAGTACGTCGCCTCGTCGTCGGCGATGGTGTAGGGCGCGGGGTCTTGCACCACGGTGGTGCCAATGTCGCCGAAGGTAAACGTCACGGTGCTATAACCCAGCTCGGTGGCTTCCTCGATGTCCTCGGCGTCATACACGACTTCGGTTTGCGCCTCGATCTTGACGATTTTGCCGTCCGCTACGGTGACGTAGATAGAAGCAAAGGTTTCGTCCATCATGGCCGTCAACGAATAGGCGAAATAGGTCAGCAAATATTGCTCTTCCATATACGCCTCCTGCTCGGCTTCGGTGTAATAGTCGGGCAACTCGGTCAACACGAATTTGTACACTTCCAACTCGGCGTCGTAGACGAATTTGTTGGCGACGTCATTGCCAAGCTGCGCCAAGTGGTTCCACAAATGTTGGTTGCGCCACAAGGTGGGGGTGGACATATAGTCGGTCACGTTTTTGGTGGTAACGTGGTTGTCCTTGTCGATATACATACGTTGCAAGGGATAGTCGGTCTCGCCGCCTACCGTCACCATTTCGGTGCCGCGCACGTAGAGGTCGCTGGTCCAAGGGTTGTTGTTATCACCCACGACCTTGGCGCGCCATTGTCCTTGCCAACGTCCGTCCTGCATTTTGACCACGGACTCGTAGCTGCGACTGCTGTTGGTGGCGCCCGTTTTCACGCTCTTGACGATGTCGGTAACAGTCGCATACACGGTGATGGATTGGTCGCCCAACGCCTCGAACATTTCGGTCGTCAACTCGCCTACTTCGCCCGATACGACGGGAGCCTTGTAGTAGAAGCTGAGCGCCGCCGACTTGTTGACGTCGGCAGTAGAGGTGGCAGTCACCGTAAAGATCTTGTCCACTTGGGGCACTTCTTTGAGGGACAACACGTTGCCCTCGATCTGCGCATAAGCCGCGCCCTTGCTGTTGATGGACAAGGTGTAGCCCAAGTCCTCGGTGCCGGTCGCCGTAACGAGCACGGTAAGGGTAACGTTTTGCCCTTCCTCAATGGCATAGTAGTTGGTGTCGGGGCGCAAAGTGGCGTCGCAAGAAAGAGCGACGTTGACCACCACGGGCACTGCGGGCGTAGGCTCGGTTTTGCCGGGATCGGTATTGCCACCCTCAGTCCCGCCTTGCTCGGCAGGTTGGGTGTTGCCGCCCTCGTTGTCGCCTTGCTCGGTGGGTTGGGTGTTGTTTTTGTCCTTGTCGCCGCAGGCCGCCAACGCAAACAGCGTGGCGCACAACACGACTACTACCAACACGAGCAGTATCTTTTTTATCAAACCTTTGTTCATTGTTTTCCTCCTTCGGCAAAGTTGCCGTTGTTTATTGATTGGCGCGCGTATTCCATACGTACACGTGCAAGTCGAGGTTGTTGTCGACGGCTATCACGGACAAGCCGTCCTTTTCGTATTCGCCATAGGCGTTTTTGACAAAGCCCAAGCTGAGCAGTTGATCGGCAATGGCCGCAAGCGAACTGTTGATGCTGTAGTCGGTGTCGAGGGGTACGTCGTAGTAGATGAGCATAGCGGGCACCGATTGGCCTGCGCCGGTGATGTACACCTGATTCATGGCAAAGCCGTAGGTGTCGCCCAACGCGGCGCCGAAGAAAGGCACCGTCTTCTCCCCGAATTTGCCCTCGATATAGTCGGCGCAATTCGTCTCGATCTCGTTACCCTCGGCGTCCTCGCCGTACATACTCAATTCGCTCCACGATTGGGGCACTTGGCGCACCGCAAAGTCCACCGTGCCCACCGATTGGGGCAGCTCGGTCGCGTTGAAATCACTATAGGTCAACTCCACCACGCCGTACATATAGCCCAAGTAGTAGTAGAAGCCGGCCGCGACGATGTAACCGTCCTTGACGGTGACGTAGGGCGTAAAGGAGCGGCTGCCCGTATTACCCTCGGCGGCATAGATGCCATAGAGGGCGATATCGTTGCCCAAGCCATAGTAGAACGTGGAAGCTACGGGGCACATGATCTGATCTACATAGTAGGTTTTGGTACCCTCGGTATCGGTCTCGACTTTGCGGAATATCTCGGCCGCAAATCCCCACGAGGGCGAAGCCGCGGCAAAGTCGCGCTCGTAGGCACGGCTGGCAAAATAGGCGTTGCCGTCGCGGTAGAACCCGTTGTAGAGGTCGTCCGTTATGCGCTTGTAGCCATAGGCCGCCGCGTAGTCGTAGGTGGGGTCGGCCAGGTAGGCCGATTTGACGAAGGGCACAAAGTAGTTGAGCCCGTCGGTGATATACTCGGTAAAGCCGTCTATCATCATAGACGCGGTGTAGATGGAATATTCCATCTTGACGAAGTCCACCTTGTAACTGGACAGCGCCTGCATATTGGCGATGGCGGCACTTAGGTCGTCGTGCACGGCCTCGTGGTCATACTTGGCCACGGTGGGCACCTCTACCACGTCGCCCACGTTGATACTGGCATACAGGTATTGCTTGGCCGTGTAGCCCGCCACCAGCGAATAGCTGTCGGCAGCCGCCGAATAGATGCCCATCAACTCGCCGTCCTCGATGATAAGCCCCAAGTTGAGGGGCACGAAGTCGTAGGGGTTGGCGGAGGCGATCATACGCGTGAGCAAAGTGCTGTCGGCACCCGTATACATCCAGCGCCACTCGTCCTCGTCGAAGGTGAAGTCCTCTACGCTTAGCCCCGCAAAGTTGTTGTACATACCGCTATCTTTCCAGCTGACCACGCTGCCGTCGTCGTTTTGCATGGGCACGTAGATCTCGTCGTTGTAGAAGCTAAGGCCGACTTGGCACGCCACGCCCTCGTGATTGGCATAGTACAAGGACATGGGTATGCCGTCGCCCGACTCGTAGTTAGTGTACCAATGCGTGCCGTCCATAGCGGTGGCGACGTTGGTCATAACGTTGCGTTGCAATTTGGGATAGGGCCCCATATCGTAGAGGTCGATGCTGATATATCCCTCGAAGGACAGGCGCGTTTCGGCCGCCAACTCGTCGAGCATGGCTTGCGTCAACACGCTGCGCGCCACAACGGATATGGTCTTTTCGGCAAACACGCTCTCGTCCTCATCCAGCGAAACGCGCACGGTAATACGGCGATCCTCCGTTACCTCGGCGGCGTGCACCACGCCCAACTCGTCCACGGTGGCGTAGTCTTCGCCGGCCGTTATCTCCCAGCTGACTGCTTTGATTTCGGTGCCCGTAATAAGGGCGCTCAACGGCAACGTGCCGCCGCTCTTTACCTCCGCTCCGCCCGAAATGGCCACGGTTTTGGTGCTGACGGGAGGCACGGGAGGCGTGATGATGGGCGCGACGTAGTGATTGACGGCAGAAGACGCCGAACGCACGTCGCCCGCGGTGGCTACCACGCTGTAGTCGAAATTTTCGTTGAGGGCGGTCACTTGAAAGCGCGCTTCCGCCGTGGTGTATTGGCTACCCGCTATGGTAACGACGTAGCCCGTGGCACCGTCGACAGCGTTCCAGGTAATAAGGCCGTCCTCGCTCATCTGCAAGCCGGTGGGCGCACTAAGGGTGAGGGGTGGCTCCTGCGGCGTGCTGTCCGCGGGAGTTTGATCCTCGGGCTTTTGCTCCGCGGGGGATTGGGTGCAAGCCGCAAATAGGGCTACGCACAGTATGGCGATCAAAAGGATACTAATGATTTTTTTCATACATTCTCCTTGCTTATACTAGTAAGTGTAGGACACTTCTATTGTAACATATCGGCCGCCCGTCGTCCAAACGGACATAGCGGCACTCGCTAATTTTTCCTCTTCGAACGTGAAGACGATCTGCGTATCTTGCCGAGGCGCAACGTCTTGGCCGCACACTTTGGCCAAGTTCTCTTTGCTCACCGCCATTCGCACGGTATTCTGCTCTACCGACACCTCGCCTACGTTGGCTCGGGTCAGATCCAACCCCAACAATTTGGTGCGGTCTATGCTATCCAAACTCTCGCTGTCGGTGGTGGTTTCAAAGGCAAAATTGGAGCCCAATTTGCGCTCGGTGGTGTTGACCATCACGTTATCCTCGGCATACACCGTAACGGTGCGGCGATATTCGTACACCGTTACGCCTTGGTCGGTGGCCACCAAGGAGGCGTCCGCCACTTTGACGGCAGGCAAAGATTTTTCGATGCGCGATACGGCTACCAGGTAGTCGTCGGGGGTGGTTTGCTCCTCGGGCGTTTGCTTGCACCCGAACAAGACCATCGCCAAGGCCACCGCAACGATACATACGTACAATGCTAACAATCTCTTTTTCATAGTCTATCTCCTTAGATGCCCAGCATCTTGAGTGCCATTGCCACACCAATGCCCAGTGCGGCCACCGCCGCGGCCACGGCGGCAAAAGCGTCGTCTACCATCGCCTTGTACGGCACAAGCTCGGCGCCCAGTGCGGCGCGATAAGCGTCGTATCCCTCGCTAAGCGCCGCCATCTTGCTTTGGTTGAGCAAACTGCGGTCGGCAGGCAGCAAGGCCTGTATATCCTCGGCCAATGCCATGAGGGCGGGCAGATCGGTCACGCTAAATTCGTCGGGCAAAGCGTCAATACGTGCCTGCACGTCGCGCACCTTTTGCGAAGCATTGGCCATCTTGAGTGCCCACACGGTATTCTTGGCGGCGAAAGCCGCGTCTACCAATGCCTGCCACTCTTTCATATCGTAGCCGTAGTCGGCAGGATCCTGCTCTATGGCATTGTAGGCGGCCAGCGCGTTGTTGATAAGGGTCTCGTCGTCCAAAATCACCTGTTTGAGCGAGGCGATCTTGGTAGCGTAGGTATAGAACTCTACCATACTGCGCTCTTGGGCCACGTATTGGCTGCGCGTAGCGGAGGACACACGACCGAAGTACACCTCGTACACCAGGTTGTCGTAGCCTTCCACGCTGCTGTTGGCGGGCAGCACCAAGCCCAAAGGCTCGCTCTTGCCCAACAGATCCACAAAGTTGAAATAGCACAGATCCCAACCCGTCACATCGTATTGATTGTGCAACAAGGCATAGCCGGGATCGGTTTTGGTAAGTGCGGCGTCGGCATTATAGCTGTTTTCCAACACGGGCGCCGTATAGGACTTGAATTCCACGGTTTTGAGGTTTTTGTAGCCGTAGAAAGCATAGTTGCCGATATATTTGAGGCTGTCGGGCAGCTCGATATAGGAGACGTGCTCGTTGGTGTTGCCGGCGTAGGTTTCTATGCGGTAGGTACCTTCCATCACGACCAATTTGTCCATTTCTTTGCCGCCGGGCACCGCCGTCAACTGCCAATGGCCGTTGGCCATCTTGGTGTACAGCGAGCCGTCGTGCAACATCGCGTAGTTGCCTACCACCACGTCCTCACCCTCGGCAAAGGCAAAGTTCGCCAACTTTTTGCACCCCTCGAAGGCCAACATACCCACCTTTTGCAGATTGGAGGCAAAGGTGAACGAAGCGAGGTTGGCACAATTCTCAAAGGCAGCCGATCCTATACGCACGAGGTTGGGCGCCTCGAACGCCGCAAAAGCGGCGTTTTGGAAGGCGTAGGTGGACACTTCTTGTAGCACAGGCGCCGCAACGGTGCCGCCCAAAGAGGTGGAGGCAAAGGCGCCCTCGCCCACCCTCAGGGCCGATTGCAGGCTGGCGGTGCGTAGCGCCGCCGCCGACGTAAAGGCAAAGTCGTCAAAGGCCTCTACCCATTGTGTATTGATGGTGCTCAGCGCCTCGCATCCCGCAAACGCATAGCGACCTATGCGACGCACGGAGTCGGGCAAACGCACGGTGGTCAGGTTGACGCAATAGGCGAAGGTATAGTCGCTCACTTGGTCGAGAGAGGCGGGCAAAGTGATTTCGCTGATACCCGCGCAGCCCAAAAAGACGCCGTCGCCCATTTCCACCAACGTATCGGGCAACTCGATGGCGGCAAAGATGGGAGCGCCGCCGTTTTCGTCATACCGCGCAAAAGCACCCTCGCCCAGTCGCTCGACCACGGGCACAGTCACAACGTTGAGCGCCGCGCAATCGGCAAAGGCATAGTCGCCCACTTGTTTGACGCCCTGCAAGTTGGCCGCGCGCAAGGCGCTACAGCCGTAGAACGTTTGATTCTCGATGACGTCGTCTACCTTGGATAGGTCTATGGTGGTCAGGGCGCTGTCGTAGCCAAAGGCGGCCACGCCGAAGTGCACGCCGCCCTCCTCGGGCATATTGACGGCAACGAGGTAGCTGCAGTTCTGGAAGGCGCCCACACCGTAGGTGGAACGCGCGCCCAAAGTAGCCTCTTGCAATTTGCTTTGGAAGAAAACGCCCTCGCCATACACCGCGTCCGCAGCGGTAACTACGGCCGTAAGAGCGCTGTTGGCAAACGCATAGTCGCCCACCGCGGCCACTTTGTCCAAGTTGACGATCTCGGTCAAAGCCGCGGCATAATTGAAAGCGTGCTTGCCGACGCCGCCAAGCCCCTCGCTAGGTAGCGTTATACGGGCAAGGTCGGCACAGTTGGCAAACGCATAGTCGCCCACCACCACGTCGCTGTTGCCGATGGTAAGAGCGGTAAGGTGAGTGCCCGCAAAGGCACCGTCGCCCACCACGCGTATTTGCGCGGGCAAGGTGTAATCGCCAAAGTCGGCGGCCACGGCCGCCAAGATGACGGTATCGCCCTCTTTGTTGGTGAGAAGGCTGCCGTCGGTGGCATAGTAGGGGTTAGCCTCGTCCACCTCGAAGGCGGCAAGCGCCGTGCCCTCGAAGACGGAGCCGGTGATGGCCGAAACGCGCGTGTTGGCGCCAAAGGCCACCGTCGCCAACGACTCGCAGTGATAGAACGCATAGTTGGCCAAAGCCACCTCGCAGTCGGGCAACTCTATGCGTTGCAGCGCGTGGCAATGCAAAAAGCTTTGTTCGCCGAGCGACTCCACTTCGCCCAAGAAACGTACCGACGACAGCTGGTCGCAATCGCTGAACGCGCCGTAGCCCACCGTCTCGATATCGCCGTGTATGGTAACGGAAGCGAGCGAGGCGCAACGAGCAAAGCAGAAATCGGGGATATAGGTATCGGTATAGATGTCCACCGAGGTCAACCCCGAGCGCGCAAACATAGCGTAGGACAACTTGGTGTCGCCATTCATCTTCACCGAAGTCATGGCCGCGGTGTTTTGAAAAGCGCGACGTCCCACGTTGCGCAACGCCGTCAGATCCACCGATTTGAGGGCGGTACAATCCTCAAAGGCGCTTTGACCGATGGCGTACACCGTGGCCAAGTTGATTTGTTCGAGGGCGGTGCAACCGTAGAAGGCGTACATACCCACGGCCTCTACCTTGTTGAGGTCGATGGTATCCAAACTCTCGTCGCCGTAGAAGGCGTAATTGCGTATAAACTTGACGTCGTCCGACAATACCACCTCTTTGAGGCCGCTACAGTTGTAGAAAGCGTAGTTTTGTATCTCGGTCACGCCCTTGGGAATGATCACCTTGGTCACCGTGGTATTGGCGGCGGGGATCTTGTTTTTGTCGTAGTCGTCGTCGGTGATCTCGATGCTGTAGTCGGTGTCGTACAAGCAGAACGCAAAGGCACCTATGTACAAAATGCCCTCGTCGTCGGGTATCTCGACCGTGCCGCCCAAGCCCTTGTAGGACACCAAGGTGCGGTTTTCTATGATGAACTCGCTCTTGACGGTAAGGCGCACCCTGGCCATCAACGTGGAGCCGTCCACCGTCAGGGTGATGGTGGCGCTGCCCTTCTTTTTGGCGGTAACGGTGCCGTCCTCGGCCACATAGGCTATATCCTCGTTGGTAGAGGCGAATTTGACGTTGTACTTATCCGCCGCGTACCAAGGATCTATGTCGTAGTGCAGGCGAATGGACTCGCCGGGATAGAGACTGAGGTTGGGCATGGCCGACAAAAACCTGCGGTCGCCCGTCTCGCCTATCTCGCTGTATTCGGCGGCACGCGCATAGGCAAACACGGTATCGAAGTAGCTGAAGCGCACCGATTTCAGACTTTGGTCGTCGGTAGAGCCAACCACGGCGTTTTCTACGTCGCCGGCGGCGGCCGTAGAGGCTTTGGCGCGCACCGACACCATCAATTTGGCCGTCTTGAGGTCGAGATTTTCGCTGACGGTGATGGTGGTGGTGCCTTTCTTGACGCAATAGAGCAACCCTTCCTTAACGGTGGCCACGCGCTCGTTGGAAGAGGCCCATTCGAGGTACTTGAGATACGCTTTGCCCTCGTCCAGCGAGGCGTCGGTGGTGGCCAAATACCGCGTAAGATCCACCACGTCGCCTTCCGTCGCGGTGAGCGTCATCATTTTGGTGCCTTCCGCAGTGCCGTCGCGGGTAAAGGAGAAATCACCTTTGGTGCCCGGCAGTTGGCACATATAGATGTTGGTATTGAGGGCATAATCGTCCACCGAAAAGCCCAATGCGCTACCCAACAACGCGTCGAATTCGATATCCTGCAAATAGTCGGTAATCTCGAAGGTAACGGTGTTGTCGGCGCCACGCTCGCTGTAGACGGGAATGGGGTTGTCCGTCAGTTGGGTGTAGCCGCTGGCCGAAGTGAAGATGATGGGCGACACCGACTGCACGTAGTGATTGTCGTACACCGTCAGGGTGATGTAGTAGCGGTTCTTTTTGAGCGTCTTGTCGTAGCGGGTCTCGTAAGTGGCCGATTTGATGACGGGCGCCTCGTTGTCCAGCGTAAAATCAAAGCCGAAACTGTTGCGTTTGTTGACGCTTTGTCCGCCGTCGCCATAGTCGAGCGCCGCCTCCATGCGGAATTCGTATTGGCGATTGTTGACCATATAGCCGTAGTCGCCCTTTTCGCCCGAGGTATAGAAGCGGAAATAGTCGTAGTAGGGAATGGGTGTGCCGCCGTTGGAGAAGGCCTTGCGTCCGTTGTAGTCCACGTGCTCCCACACCAATTCGCCCGACAATTTGTCGGTGATGGTGTAGCTCATGGTCTTGGCGTTGCGCAAAAGCCCCGCATACACCGCGGCAATGCCGTTGAGCGTACCCAAAATATTGGACACCGCAATGTGCTCCTCCACTGCGGGGATGGGGTCGTACGCCGACTCGTCCACCGTGTAGAGATAGGTGCCCAAAGGTATCATATAGTTGTAGTAATACACGCCGTAGGGAGTGGTGGCGTAGTAGTCGGCCTTGATCTTGTCCTCGGGGTCAATGGCGGCGTTGTGCGCCTCGGTCTCCACCTCGTAGTAGGTCTTGTCGAAGATGGGCGCCTCGCACCAATCGCCGTAGAATGCCAAGAAGGGCACGTTGAGGTCCACGTCCTCATCGGCCTTGGCGGACAGGGTAACGTAGCCCTCTACGTACATACCATAGGGGAAACTTTGCTCTATATACGCCTTGTCGTCGGCCGACAACGTGTAGACCACCGTTACTTCTGCCGAACCCGCCGCGTCTACCGAAAGTACGCCCGCGTCGTAGGAACCCGCGCCGTCTATGCTTACGGCAATGTCGCCCGAGAGCATACGCGCTTTTTCGGCCACGTAGTCCTTATCGCTGGTGGACACCGACTCGGTCATACCCACCAAGGACAAGTCGTAGGCAACGGATTGCGCCGCGAAGTTGTTGACCACGAAAGTCATGGTATACACACCCGTGCGGTCGGGGTCATCACCCAACTCCAGCTTGGTGCGATCCAGCCCTTTCACCGTCAAAACGGCCTTGGTGTTGACCGCCTTGTAGAGGCTGGCCAAGCCGGCGCCTTGCTTGCGCGGCGAATAGGGATTGCCCTCCTCGTTGAGGGCGATGGTGGCGGTGGACATCAACAGTTGATTGGTTAAATTTTTGATTTCCACGTCGCTCTTGTCGGGGAATTTTTCCTTGAGGTATTGGCGCACCAACACCACGATACCGCACATATTGGGACACGCCATAGAGGTGCCCGACAACTCGTCGTAGCGGTAGATCTTGTTGCCATCCTCGTCCAGCGAATAGCCGGGGACAGCCGACTTGATGGTGCCGCCGTGCGCCGTGATCTCGGGTTTGAGCGAGAGATCGGGCGTGGGGCCCCAACTCGAAAAGTCGTTCATGAAGGGGCCGGCCTGTTGGGTGTAGGCCAACTCGATGGTGCCCGAAGCCTTGGCCGCCATTTTGGTGCCGTTCTCCTTGGATATGGACACGGTGGGGATATGGTCGGATTTGCCCATCGACATATTGATGTCGCCCTCTACGTTGTTGTAGATGATGCAAGCCGCCGCGCCCATCGACTTGGCCACCGCGGCCTTTTCTTCAAAGGTGGTGTCGCCGCGACGCACCAACACGATCTTGCCGTTGACGTCGAGACCGGTGTAGTTGACGCGCAGACCCACGCCCGGAATGGTAACGTATTCGTACGTGCGCCCCACGCCCTCGGTAATGCCCAATTCTTTGTAGAAATCATTGGGCAAGCCGTTGATGGCGTTGGATTCGAGGAAGAAGATGACGTCCTCGCCGTTGACCACAAGGTATTTGCTCTTGACGCCGCTGATGCTGGCCACGGACAAGGCCGCCTTGTAGGTAGAGGGCGAGCCGACCGTGCCCGAGTCGGGGTTGGTCACCTTGTTGGTGTTGCCGTTTTCACCGCCAAAGGCGGCGCTATAACTGTTGCTGGCGGCGCAAATCAGACTGACGCCGCTCTCGTTTATCTTGTCGTACACGCGGTTGATGGCGTCCTCATCCTGCTCGCGCACAAAGCCGCACGACGAGCCGAGGCTCATATTGATGGCGTCCACGCCCAACAACACGGCGTCCTCGAGCGCAGCCAAAATGTCGTCGGTTTCGGCGCCCTCGTCATAATCTCTGAACACTTTCATCAACACCAACTGGGTGTCCACCGCTACGCCCGTTATCACCTCGTCCGAGCCACCGATGATGCCGCTGACGTGGGTGCCGTGTTCGCTATCGTAGGGGTTGACGTTGGCGTCCTTGTCGGCATAGTCGTAGACGTAGGGTATCTTGTTGCTGACGAATACGTCGTACAAGCTCAACTCGGGCGAAAACTGTTTGGCATTGGTTTGGGGCAACAATTCGCGCAATTTGTCGCGGTTGAGCGCCAAACGGTCGGTGGCCACGTCGGGTTGACGCGCAAACACCGAGTGCGAGCAATCGAAGCCGGAGTCAAGCACGGCTACCGAGGTGCCTTTGCCCGTGTAGGATACGGTAGACGAATCGAAAATACCCGTCTCGTACACGTCCACCAAGTTGACCACGGCCTGATCCTCGGCGGTTTGGGGCAAATTGTAGGTGTCGCACAGCACCAATTCCGCCACTTCGGCGTGGTTTTGCAAAGCGACCAAGTTGCGGTATTTGGCCTTGACCGCCACCGCATTGAGAATGGTGTTGTAGGTATGCTCCACCGATTCGATCAATCCCTCGCGCGCGAGTGTATAAATAAGGTTATTCTGCCTGTCGTCGATGGTTTCGGCCTGACGCTTGCCCAAGTCGGAGGCGGCATACGCCGACACCGAGCCGAAGCGAGCGGCATAGCTTTGATAGGTGTCTATCAAGGCGTCGCCCGACAGCGTCAACAACACGATGACCTCGTCGTTGTCCTCATAGCCTCCGTTTTGAATGATTTTGTCGGCGCGAATGCGCGACAAAACTTGGTCTTGCGTCATCTCCAATCCACTGTTAAACAACAACAAGTCGCCCTTTTTCACCAGAGATTCGCCAACCGCTTCGCCGGCGGTGGGAGATACCTCGGCTTGGGTGGCCGCGGTGCACGCTACGCAAAACAGCATCAAAAATGCCAAACATAGTGCTACTACTTTTTTCGTCATGTCTTTCTCCTTTATTTCAACCAGAAATACAACAATACTGCCGTGGCGCCAAAGCCCAACAACGCTATGACGAAGGGGACCAAATAGGTTTCCAATGCGGCGCGAATGGCGGCGAACCGCTCGCGTCGGGTCAAATCCACCTCGTTGTCGCGCTTGACGCGATCGCGTCCCACTCCGTCCATATTGTAGATGGTGTGGCCGTCGTCTACGTACGGTTGTTTCTGCTTCTTTTCTCTTTTCATCGTTCGTCGTCGAGTGCCTCGTCGGGCTCGACCGCTTCCGCCGCGGGGGCGTCTTGCGCCGTCTTGCTGCGCTTGCCCTTGCGTTTGGCCTCTTTTTCGGCCTCTTGGCGCAAGCGTTCCTCCTCCATACGCGCCCACTCGCGGTCGTATTCCTCCAGATGTTGCATCACCTCTTGGTCATACAAGTGGCACGCCACCTTATGCTCGGGGCCCACCTCCACGAAAGCGGGCTCCTTGAAGCGGCATACGTTCATACAATCGCGGCAACGGGTATGGAATTTGCACCCCTTGGGCGGGTTGGCCGGAGAAGGAATGTCGCCCGCCAAAATGATGCGATCCATCTTGAGGTCGGGGTCGGGCACGGGCACCGCCGAAAACAGTGCTTTGGTGTAGGGGTGCAAGGGGTTGGCAAACAACTCCTCCGTCTCTCCCAATTCCATCATATTGCCCAAATACATCACCAAGATTTGGTCTGTGATATATTTGACCACCGATAGGTCGTGCGAAATAAACACGTAGGTGAGGCCCATCGTATTTTGCAACTCCTTCAACAAGTTGATGATCTGCGCCTGTATGCTCACGTCCAGTGCGGACACAGGCTCGTCGCAAATGACCAAGTCGGGTTTGACGGCCAAGGCGCGCGCGATGCAAATACGCTGGCGCTGTCCGCCCGAAAACTCGTGTGGATAGCGATCGTAGTATTGGGGCTGCAAGCCGCACTTGTGCATGATGTCGCGCACGTATTGCCTAATTTCGTCCTTGGGCACTATGTGGTGTACGCGCACGGCCTCCGATATGATGGCGCCCACCGTCATGCGGGGCGGCAAACTGCTGTAGGGGTCCTGAAAAATGAGTTGTATGCTGGTGCGCAAAGCGCGCATCTTCTTTTTGCCTATGTCGGTTATGTCCTCGCCGTTGTAGACGATGGTGCCGCCGTCGGCTTGGTACAACTTGAGAATGGTGCGCCCCAACGTGGTCTTGCCGCAGCCGGACTCGCCCACCACGCCTATGGTAGTGCCGCGCGCCACCGCAAAACTCACGTCGTCCACGGCGCGCAAAGAGCGCAAGGTCTTGCCAAACAAATTCTTCTCGATGGGGAAGTATTTTTTGAGACCTTTTACTTCCAAAATGATATCTTTGTTTTGTACGTTCTCGTCCATCTTAGTCCTCGCTATCGTACAGGTAACAGGACACGTAGTGCGTGTCGCTCACCTTTATTTCGGGTGGATATTGCCCGTTGCAACGCTCGCAAGCGCGGTTGCAACGATTTTTGAAATAGCAGCAGTTGGGCAGATTGATGGGATTGGGTACCTGCCCGGGTATCGAATAGAGCGGCTCGTCGGAGGCCGAAGTGATGAGGGGTTTGCTCTTTTGCAAACCAATGGTGTAGGGGTGCATGGGGTTGTGGAATATCTCTCGCGCGGTGCCCTTTTCTATCACTTTGCCGGCATACATCACTACCACCTCGTCCGCCATCTCGGCAATGACGCCCAAGTCGTGCGTAATGAGCATGATGCTACACCCCTCGCGCTTTTGCAGCTCCTTGAGCAACTCGAGAATTTGTGCCTGAATGGTAACGTCCAACGCGGTGGTAGGCTCGTCCGCTATGATCAAGCGGGGGTTGCCCGCCAACGCCATAGAGATCATCACGCGCTGGCGCATACCGCCGGACAACTCGTGCGGATAACTCTCGTACACGTGCTCGGGCATGGCGATACCCACCTTTTTGAGCATATCTATGCTGTGCGCCTTGGCCGCGGCCTTGTCGATGTTGGGCGTGTGTACGAAACTCACCTCGTCGAGTTGGTTGCCGATGGTAAACACGGGGTTGAGGCTGGTCATGGGCTCCTGAAATATCATCGTGATATCCTTGCCGCGTATTTTATACATCTCTTTGGTGGGCGTGCGCGCTATGTCGTAGGCGATCTTGTTGCCCTCGGCGTCGCGGCCCAACTCCTCGGCATTGTAGCGGATCTCGCCGCCGACCACCTGTCCTTGGGGGGCTTGCACCAACTGCATGATGGACAAGCTCGTTACCGACTTGCCGCAACCCGACTCGCCCACCACGCCCACTATCTTGTTTTTGGGAATGTCGAAGCTGACGCCGTTGACGCTCATCACCGTACCGTTGTCGGTAAAGAAGCAAGTTTGAAGATTGTCCAACTCGATGAGATTGTTTTCATCGTGCATAACGGTGGTATACTCGGCGGGGCTTTTGGGCTTGCGCTTGAGCTTTTCGTAATAGCGCATTTGCCGCACGTTCTCTCGAATGATCTTGCGGCTCTCGCGTATGCTTATGTAATTGGTTTCTTTTTTCTTTTTCATAGTTATTTCTTTGCCTTAGGATCCATAGCGTCGCGCAAACCGTCGCCCACAAAGTTAAAGCCCAGCACGGCGATGACGATCATAATACCCGCCGGCAACCACATATTGACGTGGTAGCTCAACACCGTGGGATCGTTGCTGGTGGCGATCATAGTACCCCAAGCGGCCTTGGGCAACTGCACGCCCAAGCCCAGGTAGGACAAGGTGGACTCGTACAGAATAACGCTGCCCAGACCCAAGGTCATGCTGACGATCAGTTGGGGCATTACGTTGGGGATAAGATGCACGAATATTTTGCGCCATGTGGGCATGCCCATCACCTCGGTGGCGGTGATATATTCCTGCTCGCGCAGGCCCAATATTTGGCCGCGCACCAAGCGCGCCACGCCGCTCCAACTGAACAAGGTGATGATGACCATCAGCAGATAGATGCGCTTGTCGGCCGAAATGTTCCAGCTGTCTATGACGGCAGAGGCTATCAGCAAAATGGGCAAGGTGGGTATGCAGTTGAAGATATCCACCACGCGCATGATCACTTGGTCTACCCAACCGCCGAAGTAGCCGGCTATACCGCCCAATATCACGCCGATGAGCGTCTCCAAAATGACGACGATAAAGCCTATCATCAGAGAGATGCGGCCGCCGTACATAAGGCGCACAAATACGTCCATACCCTTGTCGTCGGTGCCCAGCAAGTGCTCGGCCGAGGGGCCTGCCAAATAGTTGTAGTCGGAGTGTTGCAACACTTGCGTTACCGTCATTTCCTCGCCGTCGGCACCCACATAGGTGTAGGTTTCGGTAATATATTGCACCACTTCGCTGCGGTCCACCGTCTCCTCTCCCCACTTGTCATACACCACGGGGCCCAAAAAGGAGAACAGGAACAAAAAGACGATCATCACCAAACCCACTATCGACAGTTTGCTGCGGAAAAAGCGGCGGGCAATGAGCCTTGCGGGGCTCATCTCGCGGTAGGTTTCTTGGTTGCGCGCTCTATCCTCGGCTTCGGCGGTGGAGAGCGTCTCGCTGCGTTGGGCCTCGGTGGCCTCTTGGGCGACCTCGGCTTCGACGGTTTCTTCTATCATTTGCTCTTGCGCGGATTCCTCTTGCAAAAGCTCGGTATTATTACTATTCATTTCGTCCATAAGCACCTACTTTCCCAGCGAAACGCGCGGATCCACGATGGAATACATCAGGTCGGACAGCAACGTGCCGATGACCGTCAATATTGCCAAAAACATATTGTACCCCATTACGAAGGGTACGTCGCCCTCTTTGAGGGCCTGGTACGCCAAGCGGCCGATACCGTCGATGCCAAACACTTGCTCGGTGATCATCATACCGCCGAAAAGGGAGGGCAAAATGCCCGCCAGCAGGGTGGCCAACGGTATGAGGGTATTGCGGAACGCGTGCTTGTAAATGACTTTCTTTTCGCTCAGGCCTTTGGCGCGCGCGGTACGAATGTAGTCGGCGCCCAACACCTCCAGCGTATTGGTGCGGGTGTAGCGCATAAGGCCGCCCAACGACAATATGACGGACACGAAAATGGGCAATATCATGTGCTGCACGATATCGCCGAACTTGTGCATTTGCCCCGCGAAGTCGTTGGTATAGTTGGCCGAGGCCGACAGCAATCCCGACGAAGGCAACCACCCCAAGTCGACCGCAAACACCTTGATGGCGATGGCGGCAAAGAAATAGGTGGGTAGCGACAGACCTATCATCGTAAACACGGTAACGATGTAGTCGCGCGCCGAATATTGATGGGTGGCGCTGCTGACGCCCAAGGGAATGGCGATCAAAAACTGCAAGATGGTAGCGACCAACGCGATGGCGAAGGATATCCACATGTTTTCGCCGATGACCTGCGCCACGGGTTTTTCGTACTTGAAGCTCATGCCCAAGTCACCCTTGAGCAAATTGCCTATCCAAGTAAAGTAACCTTTGAGAATGGATACGAATTTGTCCCAGCCCGAGGCCACCTTGTAGTCGACCGCGTTGCCTGCCAACGTCTTGCCGGCGGCGAGCGAAACGGACACCGACAGGTGAAGTTGACCGTCGAACGAAGCGTCGTAGGTGCCCGTACCGCGGGTGGAGGTGACGGTTTTGCCGTCCACATCCTCTTTGTATTGCAAACTGGCCGTACCGTTGTCGGTCAACTGCAACACGTAGTTTTGATAGCGATAGTTGCCCGCGACAAAGCCTTTGACGGTGCCGTCCAGCCCCGCCATTGCGTTTTGGCGCGCCGTATCGGTCTCGGCGTCACGCACCACCGCCAGCCCCTCCTCGAGGTCGGCGTAGGCCGCGCGTTTGACGCTACGGGCAAACCGCACCGTCTCCCCGTCCATATCGAGGGAGAGGTAGACGAAAGCGTCGGGCATATTGATGCCGTAACTTTCCTTGAAGCGGTCGATGTCGTCCTGCGTTATCGAGCCGGTCTGCAACTGCTGTGCATATTTGGTATCCACATAATCGGAGGGCATAAGGCGCACCATCGTATAGATGATGACCGACACGCCCAGCAAGATGATGACGGATAGCAGTAGTCTTTTGACGATATATCTGAACATTGCTTTGGTAGTGGGGCGCCCGCCGCAACGGGCGCCGCTATTGGCTTAGCGCTCGACGATAAGGCTCACGCTGTAGATGTCGCTGGTCAGGCCGGTGTAGGGCGACACGTCTTTGTTGAAAGAGTTGACGTCGATCTTGGCCGCGTTGTAAGCAAACAAGTCGTCGCGTTGGTAGGTGGGCAATTCCACCGCCAACTCCATCACGTCGTCCAACGCTTGCGAATAGATGTTGGCGCGGCGGTTTTGGTCGTTGGTGCGGCGGCCCGCGTCGATGAGGTCGCTCAAGCGATCCAATATCTCCATCTCCACGTCGTATTTGCCGTTGACGTTTTGCAATATTTGCTTGTAGCCCCAGTTCAGCACCGAGCTGGCCTTGCTGTCCTTGTGGTACACTTGGTACATATCGGGGTCGATGGTGCTGCCCCAAGCGGCCGCCCACACGGTAAGGTCGCCCGTAGCCAACTTTTTGAGTGCGTTGCTGTCGGTGGTGACGTTGATTTCAAAGCCCCATTTATTGAGCAACTCGCTGGCGTGATTCATAGCGTTGTAGGCGGGGTGGTCGGTCTCTTCGCCCGCTATGGTAAAGGTGTATTTGAGCACGTCGCTGCCCTTTTGATAGGTGCCGTTGCCGTTGAGACGGTAGCCGGCATTCTCCACCAACCCCGTAATAAACGACTCTTGCTCGGCGGCGGTAAAGTATTGCCCGGCCTTTTTGCCCGTGTCGGCCACAAAGTCGGCGTATGCTTGGTCCACCTTGTTGGCGGCGGCCATCGCTTGCAGATCACCCGCGGGAATGGGGCCTGCGATGTAGGGATAGTAGCTGATGGCACCCTTGGGATAGGCCCAGCTGCTCAGGGACATACTGCGATAGATGGCCGATGCCGAAGTCTTGTAGTAGTCCACGCACTCTTGGGTGTTGATGCAATACATAATGGCGCGGCGCACGTTGAGGGCCTGCACCTTGCCCGCGTTCACGCCGATGTAGCCGTAGCCCGCGGTACGAATGGATTGGTTGCCGATGCCTTGGCTCTTGCGCGCATTGAGTTGGCTGATGGTCTCGGGCTTGCAGTTGGGCTCGGCAAAGTCCACCTCGCTGTTGTACAAGCTGTCCAACATATGCGCGGAACCTACCACCTTGAAACGCACTTTTTTGATCTCGGCGTTTTGGTGGGTAGGCGATACGCTGGCAAAATAGGGATTGCGCTCGAAGTAGATGACGCCCAAACTGTAGAAGTCACCCGCTTGCACGTTGTCGAGGCCGCCCGAAGACTTGCTGGCCGCATAGGCGCCCGCACCTACGGGCACGCCGATCTTGGCCGAGTTTTTGACCACGTTGTTCATAAAGGTTTGGCTGGCATACTCCACGCCAAAGGCGTCGTTTTCATACCAATCGGCTGCGTTGGCGGCCGCGATATGCTCGGCGTCCGAGTAGTAGTACATGGGCGCCACACCGATGGAGAAGTTCCATATCGCCTTGGGATCCACGCCGTTGATGGTGATGGATAGCACCTCGTTGGAGCCTGCTGCGGGCGAACCGTCCGCATTGTATTGGGGCACTTGGTACGTGGTGCCGTTGACGACGACGGCCTCGCTGCGGTTGGCGAATTTGATGCCCGAAATGTTGGTGTAAGTACGCTTGCTACCGTCGCTGAAGTAGGACTCCATAGCTTGGTTGACAAGGTACTCGTTGAGGGCCGAACTGGTGGCCCAATAGGTCAGCACTTCGGCTATATCCTTGGGCATTTTGCTATCGAACACCACCTCGATGGCTTGCTCTTTGCTCCAAGAGCGAATGGTATCGAACACCGTCGAGTCGACACGCGCGTTGCCGGTGGTAAAGGCCGAGGTCAATTCGGCGTCCTTTTTGTTCCAACCGATAAGACCTTCGTTGTACAAAAACGCCTCTACGTCGGTGGTCAACAGATTTTTGTACACGTTACCTTCGGCGTCTTTGAAGGTAATGTCTTGGTAGCTGTTGAGCGAGTTGCTGTAGTCGTCGTTGAGCTCTTGGCGGAACAACTCCACGGTTTTGTCGAAGTCGGCCACCACGTTGGCGTAGCCGGCGCCCATAGCGCCCGAACGCGTTTGCAATTCGCTACGCATCTCGTCCAAATCCACGGCGTTGTCGTTGTCGTCGAGAATGTCGCCTGCCAACTGAATGAGCGCGTCCATACGCGCTTGCGCCGCCACTTGGAATTGCAGGTTGAAATTGTCCTGCTCGGTCTCGCTCGATTGCTGCGTGCGGTACTCCTTGAGGCCCACTATATCGGTGCTGTAGATGGTGCTGCTGCCGCTATATACGGGGTCGAGATACACGTAGTAATTGAACAGCACGTCCTTGATGGTGAGGGGACTGCCGTTGGAGAACTTGACGTTGTTTTTCATCACGAAGTAGTAGGTGGTGGTTTGATCCACGTTTTCGGTACCTTGGGTAACGATCTGCACGTCCTTGGCGATGACGGCCTCGTCGTCGCCCCATACGGGCTCGCCGGCCGAATTGTTGCCCATCATGCCGATTTGGGTCATGCCCACCACGTTGCTGTCCGTGCCCGAGGTGGAGAAGAAGGGGTTAAACACGCGGTCGCACTCGAGGGTGCTGAAAACCAACGCGTCCGCTTCGTTGTCGTAGTATACGGCGGGCGTACCTTCGCCCTTGCCGTCGCCCGAATTGTCGCCGGGGGTATTGGCGGGCTTGTTGCCACAGCCGACGAAGGCCACCGACACGGTGGATACGATGGCTATCACCATCATGACGCACAATACTTTTTGCCAAACTTTTTTCATATTCACTCTCCTTGTTTGGTGATATTGACGGAACAGTCGGCCTCGGTGGAGGCGCCGTCCATTTGATAACTGAGTCTGTCGGCCACAATGACCAGATCGCTTTCGCTAAGGCCCGCGCGCAGTGCGCCCACCGCATAGACGTAGGTGGCCGACACTTGGTCGAAGCGGCTACCCTCGCAGACGGTGGCCAGCGGCGCAAAATAGATGGTACCGCTCATACGGCTGTAGGTGGAGGCAAGCGTTACCTTGCCCTCGAGCGAAAGATGTCGGACGGTGGCGCCCTTGGCGTCGCCCAACAGCGAAACGTACAAGCTTTGGGCGCTGTCGTCCTCGTAGTCGGCCACCACCACGCTGGCGTCGTAGTCCAACACAAAGCCGCCGACGGTATGGCCGTTGCCCTCGATAACGCCCGTATAGCGAGCAGCGCTCTTGAGTTTGGCACCCGCATAGTCGACGTCGGTCAACAGATAGATGTTGCGGTTGCGCCCCAATGCACTCGAAAAATCGGCGGCGGTGGACACCAACGTGTAGTTGCCCTCGATATAGTCGACAAACACGTCGACTGCCACGGAGGAAGCGCCACCGGGGTGGGTAAAGGCCGCGTCCCAAGGGTTGCCCTCGGCGTCGACAAAGCCCAATTTGGTGTAGCCCGCTCGACGCGTAGCATACCCCAAGTAATCCTCAAAAACGTCGCCCTCCGCCACGGGATAGGAGCCGAGGTTGACGACGTTGCCCGTCGTTTCGTCCCTATACACCACGTTGTAAGTGTACTCCACGGCGGGCTTCCACTTGGCAAACAGGGTGAGCGTATCGCCGCCGGCGGCCACGTCGGTATCGAAATGCCATTGTCCGTCGTAGGTAGCGTCCTCGTCGGTGCCGTTTTTCACACGATACCAGCCCTCCAGCACGTAGCCCGCTTTCTCGAACTCTTTGCCCGAAAGGGTCATGGGGTCGACGATAGTGCCCGACTCGCCCTCGGCATAGGGGAAATAGAGCGTAACGGGCAAAGACGTATTCTGATATACGCCGCCCTCCAGCTCGTATACGACTTTGAGTTGAGCCGAATAGTCGCCTTGCTCGCCGCAAGCGGTCAAAAGCATGGCAGCAAAAGCCGCAACGACCAAAATTAAAATAGAAATCAAAACTTTTCTCTTCACGTTCTCACCTAAAATCGCGCCCATAGCGCGCGCATTATACAACCTAAACATAATACACTACTCGCCTTGGCAAGTCAAGCGTTACACCCGCCAAGTAAGTGTGAAATATAATTCATAAACCTAATTTTTTTTAATAAAACGAGCCAAACGCGAATTATTGTGCGCATAGCCTATCGCGTTGGACGAAAAAAATATACGTTTTTTGCATAACCATACGGCCGAAATTTCCAAATATTGCTTTTGCGTTTTTTCCTTTGGCGGGCGACGCCGAGTCGCGGATATAATCGCTCCTTATAAATAACGCAACGATTTACGATGGAAAATGCGGCTCGGCGCGATAGCGACAGGTGCCGAATTGTGCTACAATAGACGCAGAGTTTCGACTTCCAATACACCCAAACGGAGACTTATATGACGCATCAAACCATAGTAGTCGTCGACTTCGGCGGACAGTACAACCAACTGATCGTGCGCAGAGTGCGCAACCAAAACGTTTATGCCGTGCTGGTATCGGCAGACGCCACTGCGGCGCAAATAGCCGCATATCACCCGATAGGCATCATTTTCACAGGCGGGCCGCAAAGCGTGTTCGGCGCCGATTCGCCCAAAGCAGACCCCGGTATATTCGAGTTGGGCGTGCCCATATTGGGCATTTGCTACGGTATGCAACTCATCGCGCATATGTCGGGCGGCACCGTACAACACGCCGCAGTGGGCGAATACGGGCGCAAAGAGATAGAATACGGCGACAGCCCTCTCTTTGCGGGGTTGGCCGCGCAAAACCTGTGCTGGATGAGCCATACCGATTGCGTGACCGCCCTACCGGAGGGCTTTGTACGCACGGCGCAAACGGCCACCTGCGCCATAGCCGCCTACGAAAACAGGCAGCGCAACGTATACGCCGTGCAATTTCACCCCGAGGTAGCGCACACCCGGGACGGCAACAAAATTCTAGGCAACTTTCTCTATGCCATATGCCACGCCGACGGCGATTGGCAGATGAGCGACTTCGTGGGGGAGCAAGTGGCCGCCATTCGCGCCAAAGTGGGGGACGGCAAGGTACTATGCGCCATGAGCGGCGGCGTAGACAGTGCGGTGGCCGCCACCTTGGTGCACCGTGCGGTGGGCGACAACTTGACTTGCATCTTCGTCGACCACGGGCTGCTGCGCAAAAACGAGGCGGACGAGGTGATGCGCGTATTCCGCGACGAGCGGGGAATGAACCTCGTCAAAGTGGACGCGTCCAAGCGCTTCCTCGACGACCTAAGGGGCGTCAAAGAGCCCGAGCGCAAACGCAAGATCATCGGCAAAGATTTTATAGAAGTATTTGGCGAAGAGGCCAAAAAGTCGTGCAAAGTCGACTTTTTGGTGCAAGGTACCATCTATCCGGACGTCATCGAAAGCGGGCTGGGCAAAAGCGCCACCATCAAGAGCCACCACAACGTGGGCGGTCTGCCGTCGGTGGTAGATTTCAAAGAGATCATAGAGCCCTTGCGCAGTCTTTTCAAGGACGAAGTGCGCGCGCTGGGTTTGGCGCTGGGACTACCCGCCTACATCGTCAATCGACAGCCCTTCCCGGGCCCGGGGCTTGCCGTGCGCATCATTGGCAACATAACGCGCGCTAAAATCAAGATCGTACAAGAAGCCGACGCCATTTTGCGCGAGGAGATAGCCAAAGCGGGGCTGGCCGACGATATATGGCAATACTTTGCCGTGCTCACCGATATGCGCTCGGTAGGCGTAATGGGCGACGAGCGCACCTACGACTACACGGTGGCTTTGCGCGCCGTAACGTCGGTGGACGGCATGACGTCGGATTGGGCGCGCATACCCTACGACGTGTTGGCCACGATATCGACGCGCATCGTCAACGAGGTGAAGAAAGTGAATCGCGTGGTCTACGACATCACGGCCAAGCCGCCCGCCACCATAGAGTGGGAATAGTTTGCGACCAATGGCCGCGACATTGCGCGAGGGTTTGGGCGGACTACAAGTGCTCGGGCACAAACATACGCCAAACTATTCGCCCTTATGCGGCGGCCGACGACATTGCGGCCAAGCCGTTTTTCTTTTTCCTAATATAAAAAATAAACAAAACGGCAAAATAAACCGCCAAAACCCCTCTCTTCGTTTGGAGATGGCGTGCCAAATATTGTATGATTAAAATGAGGTCTTGTACCATATAGACAATATAAGGCCTCGAAGGTGAACTATGTACGTTAGCACGAGAGGGAACAGTCGGGTTTCGGCCAGCACCGCCATCGTAGAGGGCATTGCCCCCGACGGCGGCCTATTTGTGCCCGAGCACTTGGAAAAGTTGAACGTAGCCGACCTATTGGGCGCCGATTATACAACGGTGGCGCGCAAAGTTTTCGGCCTGTTTTTCGACGACTTCAGCCCTGCCGAAATCGAGGAAGCCGTCGCCTGCGCCTACAACAAGACCAACTTCCCCTCGGGCGAGGTGGGTTTGCACACTGCGGGCGACCGCACTTTTTTAGAACTGTTTTTGGGGCCTACCCTGGCTTTCAAAGATATGGCCTTGACGGCATTGCCCCACCTTGTGCGCATAGCCAAGCGCAAACTGGGGCTACGCCACCGCACGCTGGTGCTGGTAGCCACCTCGGGCGACACGGGCGGCGCCGCGTTGTCGGGCTTTCGGGGCGCGGAGGGGTTTGACACCTTGGTGCTCTATCCCTTGGGCGGCGTATCGCAAATGCAAGAAAAACAAATGCTCTCCTTCACCGACGACCACACCCACGCCTATGCGTTGGAGGGCAATTTCGACGACTGCCAGACCTACGTCAAACAACTGTTTGCCGCCTACCCTGCCGACGCCCAAGACGTCAAGCTGTCTTCGGCCAATTCCATCAACATTGGTCGCCTCGTGCCCCAAGTGGTATACTACGTCTACGCCTATTTGCGTTTGGTGGCCAACGGCACGCTTGCCATGGGCGAGGCTATGGACGTGGCCGTGCCGACGGGCAACTTCGGCGATATATTCGCGGCCTATCTTGCGCGCGAAATAGGCACCCCCATAGCGAGGTTTTGCTGTGCAAGCAACGCCAACAACGTGCTCTACGACTTTTTCCGCACGGGCACCTACGACGCCAACCGCCCCTTCCACAAAACCTATTCGCCCGCGATGGATATTTTGATCTCTTCCAATCTGGAGCGCTTGCTGTGGTACGCCACAGAGGGCGACGGCGCCCAAGTGGCGGGCTATATGTCGGCCCTTGCAAAGGACAAGCGTTACACCGTGTCGGCCGAGGTGCGCCGTCGGTTGCAGGACTTCGACTATGCCTATTGCGACAACGCCACCACCCTCGCCTCTATCCGCGCGGTATACGAGGAGTTGGGCTATTTGGTCGATCCGCACACGGCGGTAGCATGCCACTGCGCGCCCCACGGCCCGCGCCACACGCTGGTGGTATCTACGGCTAGCCCATACAAGTTTCCGTCCACCATCGCCGAGGCGTTGGGCCTGCCCCTCCTCGAGGACGAAATGCAAGTGGCGCAAGCGGTATCCGACTATACGCACACACCCATACCGCAGGGCATAGCCAAACTGTTCGGCTCCACCGTGCCGCGCCACAAAACCACCAAGGCAGAGGTGGCCGACCTCGTCATGCCGCACATTACCGTAAAAGTGCCCGCCTCCACCGCCAACCTGGGCTGCGCCTTCGACGTGGCCGGTATGGCGCTGGCTCTATACAACACCTATCTGTTTGCCGAGGCGGACAAAGACGAGTTGGCGGGCTTTGCCGAGGCGGATATGGCGGACAACCTGGTGCTCAAGGCCTACCACTACGCGCAAAACGCGCTGGGAATGGCGACGCGCCCCGTCAAGATACGTTTGCTGGCGGCCGACATTCCCTATTCGTCGGGGTTGGGCAGCAGCGCCGCCTGCATAGTGGCAGGCGTGGTGGCAGCCAACGCTTTGGGCGCGGGCACGGCCGACGACGGCCGCTTGCTCGACATCATGACCGCATTGGAGGGGCACCCCGACAACGTGGCGCCCGCCTTTTTGGGCGGATTGACCGTCAATTTGGCCGATGACGGCGAGGTGCGTAGCTACCGCCTGCCCGTACACGAAAGTTTGCGTTTTTCGCTGTTGGTGCCGCCCTTTGCTTTGCCCACCAAAAAGGCTCGCAAAGTGGTGCCCGCCGCGTTTGCACGCCAAGACGCCGTGCACAACGCCGCGCGTTGCGCCCTATTGCCCACCGCACTGGCCACGGGCGATATGGATCTGATACGCCAGGTGGTGGACGACCGCTGGCATCAACCCTACCGCCTGCCCCTCATCGAAGGCGCCGCCGACGTAAAGGCCGCGCTCGAAGCAGAGGGATTGGCCGTGGCGCTGTCGGGCGCAGGCCCCACCCTTTTGGCCATAGGCAAACAGTACGCGTCGCCCCAAGGCGTAGACGCATCGTGGAAAATATTGCACCTTACCCCCGACGGGGCTGGCGCAACCATCATATAGGAGAGACAAATGAAAGTAGGAATTTTGGGATACGGAACAATAGGCAGCGGCATTTTGTCCTTGGTGCAAGCGTTGCCCCAATCGTATGGCGTAAAGGCCGTCAAAGTGTTTGACTTGCCCCACAAAAAAGAGGTGTTGGGCGACCTGTTTGCCGCAAGCGCCGACGATATATGTCTGGCCGACGATATCGACGTGGTGTTCGAGGCCATGGGCGGAGACAAATTTGCGCACGAGTGCATCGTCAAAGCGTTGTCGTCTGGCAAAAGCGTGATCACCTCCAACAAAGAGGTGGTCAGCAAGCACTTCGAGGAGTTCTTTGCCTTGGCGCAACAAAACGGCGTCTACTTCTTGTGCGAGGCGTCGGTCGGCGGGGGCATTCCCTGCATACGCACCTTGACGCACCAAGTGGAGTTGGATACCATCACCAACGTCTACGGCATACTCAACGGCACCACCAACTTTATTCTCACCCGCATGGGCGAGGGGCAAACCTTCGAGGCGGCCCTCAAAACCGCGCAAAAGTTGGGGTTTGCCGAGGCCGACGCCACCGCGGATATAGAAGGGTTGGACGTGTTGCGCAAAATCAGCATACTATCCAACATAGCCTACGGCACCCGCCTCAGCTACGACCAAGTCAAGCACTACGGCATAGCGGGCGTTACCGAGGCCGTGCTCAAGGACGTGGCGTCCAGAGGCAAAGTGCTCAAAATGGTGGCGCAATCCACCTTGGTGGGCGACTGCCTCAAAGTATCGGTCGAGCCGGTGTTGCTGGACAAAACGCATTTGCTTGCGGCGGCCGCAGACGAATACAATATGGTAGTGTACGACTGCAAGTCCAACGGCACTTTGGCCTTGTATGGCAAAGGCGCGGGGCGATACCCCACCGCCAGCGCCATGATCGCCGACCTCATGGATATTTTGGACGGCAACAAAGCCTTTGTGCCCAAAGCGCCCATCGCCCCCACGGTGGGCAACTTTGACGCAGAAAGCGACTTTTACGTGGTCAAGGACGGCAATGCCACCATTACGCACGGCTTGCCGCAAGACGGCGATTATACATTCTATGCACGAATCATGAAGGAGGATTAGTTATGAAAAAGTACAACGTAGCGGTAGTAGGCGCGACCGGATTGGTCGGCAGCACGTTTTTGCAAGTGCTGGCGGAGGAGAACTTTCCCATCGCCGACCTGCGTCTGTTTGCCAGCGCCAAATCGGCCGGCAGAGTTATCGCCTATTGTGGCAAAGAATACGTGGTAGAGGAGCTCAAACCCGGCTGCTTCGAGGGCGTGGAGATAGCCTTATTCTCGGCAGGCGGCGCCATCAGCACCGAATGGGCACCCGAGGCCGCCAAGTCGGGCGCAGTGGTCATAGACAACAGCAGCGCTTGGCGTATGAACGACGAGTGCGCCCTCATCGTGCCCGAGATCAACATCGACGACTTCGACACGCACGGCAATATCGTGGCCAACCCCAACTGTAGCACCATTCAAAGCGTTTTGCCCCTCAAGCCATTGCAAGAAAAATGGGGTCTGAAACGCGTGGTGTACAGCACGTACCAAGCCTGCTCGGGCAGCGGTATGAAAGGCAAAGCCGATCTCGAACGCACCCAAAAAGGCGAGCCCAACCAATTCTATCCGTACAACATCGCCCAAACCTGCATTCCGCACATCGACGTATTCCTCGACAACGGCTACACCAAAGAGGAGATGAAGATGGTCAACGAAACGCGCAAGATCTTGGGCCTTGCCGATCTCCCCGTATCGGCCACCTGCGTGCGCGTGCCCGTCGCCAACGGCCACGCCGTTTCCATTATGGCCGAGCTCGACAAACCCTTCGAGTTGGACGAAGTGCGCGAGGCATTGGCCCAAACCGAGGGCATCGTCGTATTGGACGACCCCAAAAATAACGTCTATCCCGTCAGTACCGTGGCCAACGGCAACAACCTGGTGTACGTCGGACGTATTCGCCGCGACCTATCGGCAGCCAACGGCCTATTGCTCTACTGCGTCAGCGACAACATTCGCAAGGGTGCCGCCGCCAACGCCGTGCAAATTGCTCTCAAACTCATCAAAGAAGGAAAAATCTAATGTTTACCGTTTGTAAATTCGGCGGCTCCTCGGTAGCCGACAGCACACAATTCAAGAAGATCAAAGACATCGTCCTCGCCGACGACCGCCGCCGCTTGGTGGTGGTGTCCGCTATGGGACGCCGCAACAAAGAAGACTATAAGGTAACGGATATGCTCTACCTTACCTATGCGCACGTTAAGTACGGCGGCAACTACAAGAGTATTCTCGACGTCATTCGCGCCCGCTACCAAGAGGCCGCGGCCGAGCTACACTTAGACTACGACGTGGCGGCCGACTTCGACAAGCTGGAGCAACGCATTCAGACGGGCTGCAGCGAGGAGTTTTTGGTAAGCCGCGGCGAATACTTTTGCGCCAAACTGATGGCAGCCTATTTGGGCTATGAGTTTGTAGACGCCGCCGACGTGGTGCATTTTCGCTACGACGGCACGGTGGACGACGAGCGCACCTCGCGCGACATTGCCGCGGCGTTCGGAGCAGGCAAACGCGTGGTGATACCCGGGTTTTACGGCAGTTATCCTTCGGGTGAAGTCAAACTGTTTTCGCGCGGAGGCTCGGATATTACGGGCGCCATAGTGGCCAAGGCCGTGAGCGCCGACAAGTACGAGAATTGGACGGACGTCAGCGGCGTGTATATGGCCGACCCGCGCATCGTAGACAATCCGCGCCACATTGCCGAGGTCACCTACGACGAGTTGCGCGAGTTGTCCTATATGGGCGCCAGCGTGTTGCACGAGGAGACCATTTTGCCTATACGCGAAATCAATATCCCCATCTATATTCTCAACACCAACGCCCCCCAAGACAAGGGTACCAAGATCTGCAAGGACGCCGCCAAATCCAAGCAGGCCATTACAGGCATTGCCGGCAAAAAGAACTTCAAGGCATTTACGATAGTGAAAGACACTGCCGCCAGCAAACTCAAGGTGATACAAGCCGTGCTGGATATTTTCGATCGTTTCGGCGTGCCTGTGGAGCATATTCCCACCTCGATAGATTCTTTCAACGTGATAGTCGAAAGCAAGTACACCGAAAAGGTGACCTACGACATTCTCACCGAAATCGCCAAATTGGACGAAGTGGTGTCGGTGGATATCGACAACGACTTGGCCTTGGTGGCAGTGGTCGGCCGCAATATGGTTACCAACACGGGTATTTCGGGCGCCATCTTCTCCATTTTCGGCAAGCACGGCATCAATATCAAAACCATCGCCCAAGGTACGCGCGAGATCAACATCACCGTAGGCATTGCCAACGCCGATTTCGAGAAGTGTATTCGCGCCATCTACGAGGATATGGTGTAATTTTTCCCCACATAAAAACGGGCGACGTACTCCGTCGTCCGTTTTTGTATGCACGCAAAACGGTGCCAAGCGACCCAAGATCTCGCTTATTGTTCAAAAGGCGCATCCGGCACGGGCAACATTTCGTACCCGTAGTGCTCAAAGTAAAACCCGAGTTCTTCATTGACGCGCCGTATCAGACGCGGCGAATAGTCGAAGACGTTCTTTTGATAGCCGCTCAAGCTATCCCAATACGTCCGTAGCGGCTCTTTGGCGCTTTCCCAATCCCAGCCGAAGCGTTTATACGCCTCTTCCAGCATAGGCATAGGGTCTTTTTCGAGATCCTCAAAGCGTAACTCTATTATCCTATCGGCAGGAATGGATTTGATATCTTCAAAATATTTGGTGTATATGCGCTTGAATTGATGAATGATAAATTCCTCTTCTTCCTGCTCGGTGGGCAAGGCTTGCAAGCTGAAATACGTTGTGGTAAATTTATACATATTGATGGTGGACCGAATCACCGCATAGGGGCTACGGTACACGTTGAGGAATACGGCGTCCGGATATTTTTTCGACAAAAACAACGTTCTTGCCGTGGCGTCCGGCCCCTTGAATACCATGGGGCGGCCGTTGCCCGACTGCACGTAAAACTTGCGGATCATATTGTCGTAGGCGCGAAACCATTTCGCTTGGATCTTGGTCGGCAATTCGTCTACGACGGCATAGTCCAAATATCTTTCTCTATCTTGCGGAAACATATGGCGAGACCAGTTGGAATAGGAACAATACTCGGTAAAGCATACGCTGTCCTCCCACGGATAAACCAAATTGTACTCCATGTTGTCAAATGCACGAATTAGAATGGGCGGCAACACCTTGCGCAACAGCGGTTTCCAAACGACGGTGTTGACGCAATAGGCGCTGAGCGTATCGAAATAGGATAAATTGCCGTCTTTGGCAAGAATGTATTGCAACATCGTGGTGCCACTGCGCCAATGGCCGACGATAAAAACGGGCTTTACCTTCGTTTTTCGAGTTTTGATTTTGTAATAGATAAATTCGGCCAACTGAAAAGGCCACAACAAAAGCGTAAAAACCACCCCCAAAAGGATGGTGGGGATCGCTCGTTTGTCTACTCGAAATTTGCACAAAAATAGGTTGCGAATGATGATGTCAATGCGGCTATCCATTAGCAAGAAAGCACTCGGGCGCATACTGTTTCTCCTTTTACACTATAGTTATATGTTGACGTTCCTACCGACGGCAAGCATACTGTTTTATGCCGCGGCTTCTGCCGTTTCGATAGGCAAATCGTCCGGCTCCTGCGGTATTTCTTGCGGTTTGTTGGCCCGTTTGTGCAATACGATCAACCAAACGACGCCTTCGATCGTCCACAGAATGCACCAAAAACTGAACTCGGACAAATTGGCCACGATTTTTTCGTTGTCGCGTAAGTATTCGCAAAAAAAGCGCGTTACGCAAAACAGCACCATATAGAGAGGGAACGCGCGCCCGCCGGTCTTGAATCGCTTGGATCTGGCCCACAATACCATAAAAACGATGAGCACCAAGATGATGGCGTTTTCTACCAGTTGTATGGGAAAGAGATAGGACTGCGTAGCATTGTTATAAATGCCCATCCATTGCAGCCATTGCGGATAATCCGTGATGGGAAACCCGTAACAACAACCGCCGAAAATACACCCGGTATGCACAAAGATGTTGGCGATGCCCGTCGTAGGCACCATAAAATCTAAAAACACGGATACTTTGGTCTTGGAAATAAGCGCCAATAGCCCCCACAAAAGGGGTACGAAGCCAATGACGCGGATCCAATTAAACCCGTGAAAATACTTGCCAAACGTAAAATACGGAAATATCAGCAAGAAAATATATACCATATTTATCCCAAACATGGTCAACAGCACCAATTTGATGTTGCCGACAGGATAGCACTTGCGATAATACAGCGCATTAAACAACGTGCATGCCGGAAATGCAAGCAAAAACCCACAATAATAGAGCGGGAAATCAATTCCAAATATGTGAAGCGTACTCGGCATCATACCAGCGCCTACCCCTTATACATTCTTCTTGCGTTGTAGCACAATTCCCTACTGCAACTGTAATGGTTCCATTATAGAACTATTGTAATGTTTTGTCAACACTATAGTTTTAATATTAAACACAATATTGGTCTATCATAAAACTATCGTTGAAAAAACAGAGGTCAATTATGAACAATAAAGCAGTAGGCGAACGCATTAAAGAATTGAGAGAACTGCGAAAGATGAACTGCAACGAATTGGCGAACAAAGCGGGTATCTCGCCCACCTATATATATCAACTCGAAAGAGGCGAAAAAAGCCCCACGGTAGAATACCTGGGATATATATGCTGGGCTTTGCAAATATCACTTGCGGAGTTTTTCAGCGTGCAAGACAAACCGAGCGAAGACGAAGTTTCCGACCGGATATCGTCCCTGACGTTCGAACAACAACGCCTGCTCAATCTCTTTTTGAATAGTCTAAACCAAACGGACGCGGATTGCCGTACTGCGACAACCGGCGAAGCGCAAAAAGATCGCTGACCGACGAATTCGCCGCTCATAAAAGCACGGCTTTCTCTGCTCTTGGCGGGGGTAGTTCCTCGCGTTTTTATTTTGAACCGATAGCGGACGGGGCGCAAAGCAAGCGTTAGCGCGGCAGGGGAAACACTTTGAGTAAGATTTTGTGTAAGATTTCGCAAATGCTGCAAAATGTTGGCTAATATACATAAAAAAAGCACTGCTTCTTAGATGAAGTAGTGCTTTTGGTGTCTTGGTGGAGATGGTCGGGATCGAACCGGCGACCTCTTGAATGCCATTCAAGCGCTCTACCAACTGAG
>CAMPCZ010000001.1 GCA_946648015.1 uncultured Clostridia bacterium | reverse complement strand
GTCTGTCTGTCTGTCTGTCTGTCTGTCTGTCTGTCTGTCTGTCTGTCTGTCTGTCTGTCTGTCTGTCTGTCAAAATTGTCATCGCACTCTCCCTATACGTCAAGTGTTTATATGTATATTTTATCATAAAAGTTACTTTATTTCAAATATTATTGTTGTAATTAAACTTCTTACAGTTGAGAGTGCAGCAACCATACTTGCCACAAATCCCACTCCACTACGCTTTGATACAACAACTCCACTTATACCAAAATCCAATTTCAAAAGAGCAGTCATACAAAACGACTACACTTTATGTAGCCATCTACACTCATACCAAAAGCCAAAGGCAATACGATTACATACAGCGACTACACATTGGTAGAGCAACTAACCCCTATACCAAGAGCCAAAGGCAAAACGGCGGTGCGTACTCATAAAACAACCCACGGAAAATACGTCATACTCTACTCTTTGATAAAGCAACTTCAACTATACCAAGCGCCGAAGGCGAAACGGTTGCGCGTACTCCCGACAGGGAAGACGTGCAACCGAAGAGGAGTGCCCGACGATAAGGCACAGGTGCGACGATAGGAGCAACTGGCAAACAGTCGAGGCACGACGAAGGAGCACCTAGCAAATAGTCGCGGCACGACGACGAGCCGTAGGCGAAAAAACGGTTGCGCGTACTCCCGACAGGGAAAGACGTGCAACCGAAGAGGAGTGCCCGACGATAAGGCATAAGTGCGACAACAGGAGCACTTAGCAAATAGTCGCGGCACTCCGCCGTCAGGCTGCATACACCCTATACCCGCCATACGTCAGGTAGGTATAGGAGGGGAAAACCTCGCTATGCGGGGCGGCGGTGATCGCCGCAAGGGAGAGCGTGGACGACGCCACGTATTTGGCAACGTGAAACGCGTAGGAGTCGGCGGGCACGGGGTCGTTGGACTTGTATTGCCAATGCCCATCTTTGAAAACGTAGAGCGAAACCGTGCCGTTTTCCTCTTTGCCCAGCATCACTTCGCTCTTGGACAAAAGATTGTCGGACTCGAAGTTGACGCCTATTTCCACGTCGTATTGTCCCTCGATATGGCGATAGGCATCGGGGCTGACCACGCCGTCGGCGCCGTCCGCCTCGTACAAGGCATAGATCGCGTCCAATTGTTCGTCCAAGGTGCGCTGTCGTTCCTCGCTCTTGCGCACTTCCTCTTGTTTTTGCGCATTGGCGTGCAACACGAGAGGCACGGTGATAGCGGCCGCCACGGCAAGCACCGCAACGACGCCTACGATAATAATCCATATTTTTTTGTTCAAAATAAAACTCCTCCGACTGCTACAAACAAGGGAAATCCCTGTGCGGGATTTCCCTTTTGTAGCCGAATACTACGATTACAGCGCAGCTTTTACACCGCCGACTTCGGCGACGAAAGCGTCGGCCTCGGCCTCGGTCTCGAAGTAGTAGGATACGACGTGCTCGTTCTCGTAGAACAAGAATTTCGTTGCCCAAGCCCTATAACTGGCGTTAGCATAGTAGCCAACAAAGGTTGTAGCCATATCTTGGCCGCTGACCCAGTCGCCGTCTTGGCCCTCGGCAATGCTGAGATCGCGATACAACGTGGTATCGTTGCCTGCCAAATATTGCGGGCAGTAGTTGCCTTCGGCATCCTGCATACCTTGCATACCCCAACCGTTCCAAGCGTCCACGTAAACCACGTCGTAGGTGGAGGGATCGGCGGTTATATTGCTATAAGCATAGGTAACGTCCACCTTAAAGCCGGCCTCTACCACAGTGTAGGTGCCGTCGCCGTTGGCGTGCGTGGCATAGCCCGCTTTGACATAGGCGGCAGGATCCGCATTGTAGGTGCCGCCGACAAAGGTCAGGCTGTTGTTGGTGCCATTGTTGTAGGACAAGCGGCCTATGGCGGCGTCGACCACCACGGTGCAATCCACCAACTCTACGGTGTTGTTCTCGCTAAGGCTATTGAAGCCGACGATATATTGGCCATTGGTGCGACCGTCGCCGGGGTTGTCGGCACGCAACGTGGTATTGCTGATGCGCACCACGTTATTGGACGAATGCAACGTGGTTTGGTTGGTAGAATCACCCTCCAAACATACGGTGGCAAAGGCGTACGTTTTGTCGCCGGTGTAGTTGACGCCGATCAAGGTAGAATCCTTTACGGTGAAGGTGTAGCCATTGGACCAAGTTTGCAGAGCAGACCAACCTTGAATGGTAGAGCCGCTGATGCTGACGGACACGTTGTCACCGCCGTTGCAGATGTTGATAGCATACAATTTGGCGTCGATGTTGCAGTTGACGATATTGAGGGTGCAGTTGGCCATATTGCCATTGACTTGCACGCCGCGCTCCATAGGATTGGAGAACGTATCGGCGGTACCCTTCAAGGTCAAGTTCTTGACGGTCAACGCGACGTTGCCGGCGCTCACCCAAATACCACGGCCGGCGGAGGTGGCGATGGTATGGCCGTTGCCGTCGATGGTCAAATTTTTGTTGACTGCCACGGCCACGTTGTCGGAAGCGGACCATTTGCCCAACGTAACGTCTTTGAGCAAGGTGACGGTTTGACCGGCGGTAGCGGTCTTGACGGCTTCGACAAAGCTGTCATAGCCCACGGTGCCGACGCGCGCTTCGTAGTCCTTGCCGTCCTCCTCTGCTTGGGCCACAACCTCGTTGGAAATGGCGGTTTCCTCCACCGTTTCTTTGACCTCGGCTTTTTGCTCGGCGGTGTTGCCGTTATCCACGACCGCGTCGCCCTCTTTGGCGTTGGCAATTTGCTTGGCGGTGGCCGAAGCGGTCACTTCGGTCACGGCTACGGCATCGTTGGCGTTGCCGGTGGTAGAGACGTACACCTTTTCGTCCTCGATGGTACCATTGCCCTTGAGGTAGATGGTTTCGGTCTTTTCGGCGGTTTCGACCACGCACACTTTGACGAGTTCGTCGCCCAAAGCGGTGCCCACGCTGTCACGCTTGACTTCGGGCATCGTGGCGCCGGCATCGACCTTGATGGTGATGTTGGCAAAGGTATTGGTGTCGGCTTGTTTGTTGAGATAGAGGGTGTCGACCACAGCCTCTTTGGCAAGCACCACGCGGCCCTCGGTCACTTCGAGGAAGCTAACGGTGCCTTTTTCGCTGTAGCTACTGGGCTTAACGGCCACCACGTTGACGCTCTTGGCTTTGCCATAGTGGGCCACTTCGTCGAGGGGCGCGTTGACGGTAACGTCGGTGAGCAAACTGTTGGTGCGAATGACCACGTCGGTCTTGGCGGCGCCGGTGTTTTTGTAGCTAACGCTCGACACGGCGTAGTTGCCGCAATCCACGCTAACGGCCACGTCGTTGGCGGCCACATAGTCGGCGGCGGCTTGACCCGCCACGTAGATAGAATAGGTGTCTTCCGCTTTGGGAGCGTCGGTATAGATCTTCCACAAACGATAGTCGGTGGCGGCCAATTTGTCGCTATCCTTTACGCTGTCGGGCAAATACTCGACCTTGCCCTCGTTGAGGTAGCAGAATACGTCGTTGGCGCTATCCCACAGAATTTCGTTTTCCTTGACTTTGGCATTGATCTTGGCCACGTCGAAGCCGTAGTCGGCGGCGGCAGCCAAAGCGTCGGTCATAGTGGCGTGTTCCGAATTGATCTTGCTCTCGGACAAAGCGGTGTTGAGGTTGCGAATGAGTTGCGAGTCGTTGCTGACTCTACTTTTGCGAATCAAACTGGCAAAGGTGGGGATCAAAACCGCGGCCAAAACGGCTATGACGGCGATGACGACTACCATCTCTACGATGGTAAAAGCTTTTTTATTCAATTTTTTCATGATTTTTCTCCTTTTTGTCTTATTTTAGTGTGAGTTGTTTCGGTCGTTTATACGCTCACTCAACACAAAATAGAGCAAAAGGCCAAATACCTCTTTTGGACGAAGTCGAACGAGACTTTGCGCGCACGCATGGCACGCGGCACAATGGATTTGTTGAAACGCGCGCTCTGTTTGGAGCGGCACAGATAATACACATTTTCGGCTGCTTTGAGGGTGAAGACCACCGCCAAAATGAGGGAAAGCAGCTCCAACCCCAGGTAGGGAGTGACGATGGTCTGCGCGTAGGTTTCCGCTATCCAGGGAGCGGCGTCGTATACCGAATCGCCGAAAATCCTCGCCCAAAACGCCACGCCATCTACGGTGTCGAAGGGGAACGCCATCATAATAGCGAAAATGCCCAAAGCAAGCGCATACAAGGCGCACAACGCCCTGCGCTTGGTCACGCCGAAATACACGACGATCAATACATTGAACAAAAAGCATATCGCTAACAACATAATTCCTCTTATATCGCAGTTACTTACAATATTATAGCATATGCGCGCACGTAGTGCAAGTGCTTTGACACAAATTGCTTTGACGCATATTCGGCCGCTTTAGCCCAACGTATCCGGCAAAAAAATCCCCCGACGAGGTCGGGGGATCGGGTTTGGCACGCCAAGGCAAGCAAGACTTGCTTGGCCTAGGCGCCGGACGTTTTATGCGAACTACTCCGCCGCATGCGCGGACGCAATTTTGATGGACGTAATATTCAAAACGTTGCCGTTGGCGTCGAATTGCACCACCTGCACCGTTGCGCCGTTGTGTGCGTTTTTGCCATAGTAATCGTTGACTACGTTGAATATGTTGCCGCTGACACCGGTCTTTTTGGTCACGCCGCTATTGATGTTGATGGTAAAGTATTTGACCTGTTCCGTGCTGAAAGTCGCACCCGTGGCCACGCCCGAGATGTCGATCTCTTCGGTCAAATAGGTGCCGAGATAGCTGCCGTAGTTGTTTTTGTCGTTAGGAGCGATTTGCAAGCTAGCCACGGCTTTGACCGCGCCGGACACCTTTTTGACGGTAAACGTATCACCCACGTTGGCGGGAAGCGTTGCTTGCGCCGTAGTGTTCAATACGGCTTTTTTGGCGGCGGGCTTGTAGTTATCAACCATATTCTTGCCATAGTTGCCGCACAAGAAAGTTTTGGAGCCGTCCTCGTTTACAACTACTTCATATACGACCTCATTCGCTTTGCCCTTGTTGTCATAGCCGGTGGTAGGCGTGGCATACAAGGTCCCCTCGGGGTCGTAGCCCAACTCCGCCACAAAGGCGTCGCTGTAGCTCGTTCTCACCCTGTTGATATTGCCGTTGATGGTGAAATATTTGAATTTCGTCCCCGTCACAGCCCCGGTTGCCGTCATATTGCCCACGTACGCCGAGTCGACGATGTTGATCAACGACGAGCCGTTGACCGAGCCGTTCGACACGTCGTCGTAGGGGTGGCCGACAAAGCCCGAGGCGCTGCCGCTGGTGGCTACCAACGTCGCGTCGGAGATGGAATTCTTGATGGTGAGATTCCACGCATAAGCGGGGCCGGGGCCAAATACGACATAGGACACGACCCAACTTGCACCCACTATCGTGCCATGGACGTCTACGTTGTCGATGACAAGGGTCAACGAGTTGCAATCGTCGCCTACCACCGCGCTCACGCCGCCGGAGACAGAAATGTTTGCCACGATATCCATATTGGAGATGGACACTTTGTCGCCTTTTACATCCGCAAACAAGGCCTTGTCGAGGTTGATAATGCTGACGTTGTTGCCCTCAAAGCTACCATTCATATTGACGGGTACCCAATTGCGCAGATCGAGCGTGCTGACGCCGTCTTTGACTTTGAAGAAGTAGTAGCCCTTGTCATAGAAAGTGCCGATGTTTTGGAATGTGTCATAGTCGACAACGAGGAAAGGATCGCTCTCCGAGCCGGTACCGCCGGCAAACAGCGTGGCGCCGATTTGTTGCGACTCTTTGTCCGCCACGACTTCCACCGCGCCGGCGGTGGCGGCGTTCACCACGTCTTGCGCGGTAACGACGGCGTCAGAGGCGTCCTTGACGACGATGTTTCTATCCTCGTCGAGCGTAATGGAATACTCGTCCTCGGCGATGGTTACCGTTGCGGCCACTTTGCCGCTCTCGTCGCGGCCAATGTTGTTGGCAATTTGCTTGGCGGCCTCTTGCGTGCTGGCGGAATTGCTGCTGTCGTCCACCCACACGGTGCCCGCCGACTCCTTGCTGTCGGAAACTTTGATTTGCTCGTAGATACCTTGTTTGGTCAGCCACACATAGTCGGTGTTGCTGCCGTACTCCAACGCTACTACCAGTGTGCCGCCGTCGGCGATCTCCACGTCGTCACGGCTGAGCGTGGGCAGTGCGGTAACATTGGTCGTGGCAATAATAACTTCGTCGAACTCTTGTCCGTTTTCTTTGGCGGTAACGTGGATATGATTGACATCCGCTTGGGCTTCCAACACAATGCGGCCCTTTGCGATATCGGCAAACGCCACACCGCCGAATTCGTGATAAGAGGCCGAGGCAACGGCGATGATATTGACCACCTCGGCGTCACCGTAGTGATTGACGACGTCGCCGGGAGCGTCGACGGTCAGGTTGCCACCGTTGGTGCGAATGACCACGTCGGTCTTGGCGGCGCCGGCGTTCTTATAACTGACGTCATTGGCAAAGTTGCCGCAGTCTACACCTACTGCCACGTCGTTGGCGGCCACGTAGTCGGCGGCTGCTTGACTGGCCACGTAGATAGAGTAGGTGTCGTCCGCTTTGGGCGCGGCGTTATAGATCTTCCACAAACGATAGTCGGTGGCTTCGAGTTTTTTGCCCTCTTTCACGCTGTCGGGCAAATATTCGATACGTCCGTCGTTCAGATAACAAAACACGTCGTTGACGCTATCCCAAAGGATCTCGTTATTTTTGGCCTTAGCATTGATCTTGGCCACGTCGAAACCGTATTCGGCGGCGGCATCCAACGCATCGGTCATAGTGGCGTGCTCCGCATTAACTCTACTCTCGGACAAAGCCGTATTGAGGTTGCGAATGAGTTGAGAGTCGGTGCTGACTCTACTTTTGCGAATAAGGTTGGCAAAGGTGGGGATCAAAACCGCCGCCAAAATGGCGATGACGGCAATGACGATTACCAACTCTACGATGGTAAAAGCTTTTTTATTCAATTTTTTCATATAATTCTCCTTTTGTCTTAATTTAGTTTGTGTGGTTTGTACTGTTTATACGCGCACTCAACACAAAAAAGAGCAAAAGGACAAATACTTCTTTTGCACGCGAGAAAAGCGAGGTTTTCTCGCCGCAAACGAGGGAGTTTTGTTTGTTTTTTGAAAACGAGCGCTCGACTTGGAGCGACACAAATAATACACCTTTTCGGCTGTTTTGAGGGTAAAAACCAACGCCAAAAGAAAGGATAGCAGTTCCAATCCGAAGTAGGGGGTGAGTATCGTTCGCGCATAGGTATCGGCTATCCAAGGAGCGGCGTCGTATACCGAGTCGCCGAAAATGCTCGCCCAAAACGCCACGCCCTCTTCGGTGTCGAAGGGGAATACTATCATAATAGCGATAGTGCCCAAAGCAAGCGCATACAAGGCGCACAACGCCCTGCGCTTGGTCACGCCGAAATACACGACGATCAATACATTGAACAATAAGCATATCGCTGACAGCATATTACTCACACCATAATATAAAACGTATCTACACCACATTATAGCATTCACAAGTAAAAAATGCAAACATTATAGCACTTAATTATTACAAAGAAACACTCATTTCGTCTCCGAGAATGGGGCTTGCCGGCACATAACGCGGCTCGCCAACGCCACAAAATCTATACGTTTTGTATTCTTTTAGCGTTTTTTCGACAACTTCGGCGGCGAACTGCAAGTGTAACCCGTGCGTTTTTTGTTCTTTTTTGAGGCGATTTGACTGCAATAGATACAAAATTGCCGTGGACGTATGGTCGTTTTTGATACCTCCGCACAAAAATCGACGTCAAATCGCAACGAAAAATGGTCCGTAGACGAATGATTAACCCCCAAAAAAGCCACGGTCTATACGTTTTGTATTGTTTTTTGTCGCATTTTTAACTATAACTTAAACAAGTGTTATGATTATACTATTTGACATTTGTTTCCGCACGTGCTATACTGAACGTATTCTAAGCAAATTGTCGGCTGTTTTACGAAACAAACGGCATACTGCAAACAAGATCGGGCCCTATCGTGCGGATAGGTCGGCCGAATACGGCATATACTAATGCCGAAGGAGATTGGATGATCGTTGCGCTTCTACTATTATGGTCGCTGGTGGCAGTGTCGCTCGTGCGCTTTTTGTACAAAAAGCAGCTTAAGTGGGCGGCAACGGCTTACGGTGTGCTTTATATTGCGCTGACGGCCTGGTTCTACTTCTTGTTTGTATTGGACGTGGCACATCTGGGGCTTGGGGTCAACAAATGGAGCTTGTGGGACGCAAGCGACATTTACGACGCGTTTACCGATCTATATCGGCAGATCAATGCGCTATCCACCGACCTTTTGTATGCCGTCGTCTTTTTGGCAATTACCGTCATCTTGTCCACGGTATTCTACATCGTTGAGAGTAGCGTGCAGATGGCCAAAGACATGTATCGGCGTCTCGGGCGGAATGCGCGCGCCGGAAAATCCGCCGCCGCAAATGTCGGCGTCTTTTCCACCCCCGCCCCGCGTCGTAGGATATATCTTACATTTTGCAGGTTGATTTCCTGACATAGGGCTAAGGCGCCCACAACCCATTCTACGACAATTTATCGACCGTTTTTTCGGGCCTCGGCACTCCGCAAATACATACGACGGAGGGCGCAGTAACCCATTGTTTGTACGCGCGGTTTCGTCGTTGCCCGAGGGGGCGGTTCGTCCAACTAAAAAAACAAAAAATAGGAGATTATTATGAAAAAATTGAACAAAAAAGGTTTCACCATCGTTGAACTCGTTATCGTCATCGCCGTCATCGCCATCTTGGCCGCGGTCTTGATCCCCACCTTCACCACCGTTATTGCCAAATCTCGTGCAAGCGCCGCTTTGCAAACCGCCAAGAACGCTCTCGAGAACGTAGTATCCGACACCTACGGTTTGGGCGACGGCACCGTGTTCGCCGTGTCCGAGAAGAAAGGCGAAGCTGCCAAACACTTCCTTGTCTACGACAGCACCAAGACCGAGTCCTTGGCCGCCGCTAAAGACGCCACCTCCGCTGCCGGCACCTGGAAAATCTTCGTGAGAGCGACCGACGTCGCCGCCGAGCAAACCAATATTATTGCTTTGGTAAAAGCCGCTTTGGACAATGCCAACAATGATGACAAAGCTTTTGCTTTGACCGCCCCCGCCACCCTCAACGACGCCAACAACTACCAAGAAGGCACCGCTATCGCCGCCACCTATGGCGAGCAAGCCGTTGAAGTGTACACCAACGCCGACCTCCCCGAGACCGTCGTTGCCATCGTTAAATAATTGATTTAACACCCAATCGGGGGCACCGTACACCTTAGGGTGCCGCGGTGCCCCTTTTTGATGGGGGCTCCGAACAATGCGCATAGCCGGCAAAAAAGGATTTACCTTGATGGAATTGGTCGTCGTTATGGCCGTGGTGAGCATCATGACCGTAATGGTGGTTTCCTTTACCATAATGTGCAACGGTTGGAGCCAATGGGGCACCTCGCGCTACAACGTAACCGAAAGCGAGCGGCAAGCCGACGCTTTTTTGCGGCAATTCGTGGCCGCATACGACAACGCGCAATACTATTTCGATACCGACGACGCCAACGGCGTATTGCTCGCCGTATCCATTGCGGAGCCAAGCGAGACGCATTCCTTCTACCTGAGCGACCAAGGCGCCGTAGTCTTCGACGTGCCGACGGCAGAAGGCAACGCGCCGTTAGACCACGTTACGTCTATGCGCTTCGAGGTGAAAACCAACGCGCAAAATCGGCAGTTGATACGCTGCACCATGGCATACAACCTGCCCAACACCATCGTCAAACGCAGCGAATCGGTAGGCAACTACACGGTGCTGGTGGCCACGCGTGCCACGGGGGCGGCCGTATGAAGCTATTGCGCAATAGACGCGGCATATCCCTGGCCGAAGCGGTGATAGCGATGGCCGTCATATTGGTCGTGAGTGCGGCGGCAACGACGCTCATCACCCATTTCGCCGCGGTAAGCGCGCGTATGATGCAACGCAACGAGGCCACCAACATAGTGGAAAATACCCTCGAATGCTTCAAGTATTGCGACGATCGCACCGACTTCGAGGCCGAAGTGTTCGCACTGGGCTATGCCTATGGCGTAGCGGGCGACGTATACACCCTCGAGGGCAATGATTATGTAATACGGCTGGAAGTGGGCTATGGCGCCGAATCGGCGACGTTTGCCGCATCTGCGTCGGACAAAAAAGGGCGCGGCATACTCGAAATAGAACCGTATACCAGATATTATTAATGAAAAAACTTTGGCGCAACCGCAAGGGTATAGCGATAGAGATGGCCATAACGACCATGCTGGTGGTGTTTGCACTGAGCACCATACTATTGGTGGTGGCGCAACTGACAGGCGTACTCAATCGGCGCACCGAACAAAACGTGGGCGATCGCATAGCAGTGGACGCCATAGGCGAGGCCTTTTGGCAAGCGCAGAGGCAAGAAACCGACTTTGACGAAACAGCCTATAGCGACTACACCGTAGCGGTAGAAGATATAGCGGGCGGCAAACGCCTGAACGTCAAGAGCAAGGACGGCACGACGTCTTTGCTTTTGGTAGAAACAACGGGCACGGGTAGCGTGGCGACTATCGTCAAGTGGGGGCGTTAGCCCCACCCAAAACGCCGAAACGTACACGCGCGCGGCCGCGCATACGTGCGTTCGCACTGGGGCGCGTGCAATACAACGACCCGCACGAACCGCAAATCAAAGGAAAGAAAAAATGGCACAAGTATTCTCAACGGTTATCTCCATACGACTGCACGACAAAAGCGTGCGGTTCTATTCGGCCGTGGGCGGCGACAAGGCGAGCATTCAAATGGAAAGCAAGCCGCTCAAAAGCCGTCCTTTTACCGACGAATTCTACCGCGAATTCGCCAAATTGTTGGCCGAATACAGCACCACCAAGGTCTCCTTTGCCGGCAAAGCCGCGAAAGTGACCTTGATCGTGCCCGACAGCACGGTGCTGATGGATAGCGTCAACATTCCGGGCGTGAGCCGCCGTAGCGCGGACAACCTGACCACGGTGGCCGTCGAAGCGCGCTACCGCAACCTGTCCGAGTTGCGCTACAACAAATACGTGTCGGCAAGCAATCGCCAATACAGCACGGTCAACTTGGTGCTGATACGGCAAAAGCTGTTGCAGGCGCTGTTCACTTGTTGCAGCAGCAACAATATGTTTGCCAACGTGCTGACCTTTGAGTCCAACGCCGTGGTAGACGGCGCAATGGCCCTCAACGGCAAACTCAAAAACGGCACCTTCGTGCTGTTGGACATCAAAGAGACCTACAGCCGCATTTGCTACGTGGTGCACGGCACCACGGTGGGCTGCTACGACTTGCCTTTTGGCTTTGGCATATTGCAGGACAACAAATTGGTGGCCGAAAATATGCTGTTTGACCACACGGTCGCGGAGTTGGCGGTGGTCAACGCCAAAGAGAAGGCCAAAGCCAAGCAACTGACCATGGCAGGCGGCGACAACGTGTTGGACGCGGCCGAGGGCACCGAAAACGCGACCGAGGGCGCCTTTGACGCCGAGATGTCCTTTGAAGAGACGACCGCGGCGCCCCGCGTAGCGCAGATCAAGACCCTGCCCAAAAAGACGCCCCGCGTACTGCCCAAGTATATGCAACGCCCCACGCCCGAAACGGCCGAGGGCTACGTGTACGAAAACTTTCGCATATTCGTCAAGTGGACGTTGGAATTCATTGCGGGCAATCCGCGCCTGCGCGATATGGGCGCGGTGGATACCGTATTTGTCAATATGCCCCAACAATACGACTATTTGTACGACATGGTCAACCTCGAAAAGCAAGAGAACGGCGTAACCTTCCAGCGCCTGGGGCTGGACAAAGAGAAAGATATAGTAGCGCGCCATCTCGAATTGTACGGCGGGCTGTACGCCGTGCAATACAACACGCACAACAACTTCTAACTATGCGCAAATACAAGTACGTCGCCGTCAATCTATACAAGGAGAAATTCCACGGCACTTTCGTAGCCGAAAACGAAAAGGAGCTGGCCACCGAGTTGGCGAAGCAAAATCTCTTTTTGATTTCGTACACCGTAGACCACGGCAAAGGCCCCAGCAGCTTTTTCACCCTCGGCAGCGGCAAGGTAAAACTGGGTGACCTGACGGCGTTTTGCCGACAATTCGCCATTATGATCAACTCGGGCACCTCCATCTTGGAGTGCCTGTCCAATTTGCGCGCGCAGTCCTACGACAAGTTTTTCCGCGACATTTTGGATCAAGTGTACGAGGACGTAAAGGGAGGCAAAATGCTGTCCGAAGCGCTGGACAAACACAACAAAGTGTTTCCTGCCTTTTTCCGCAACATGATCTACGTAGGCGAGGCTTCGGGCAAGCTCGAAATGGTGTTCAACAACCTGGCCGACTACTACGAAAACGACGCCTCTATGCGCAAAAAGGCGCGCAGTGCCATGGCGTACCCCATCATGCTGCTATTGATGACCATAGCCATTACCGTGGTGATGATGCTATTCGTGGTGCCCACCTTCCGCGATTCGCTGAGTTCGCTGGAGGTACAACCCAACGCTTTGACCAAGGCCGTATGGGATCTGTCCGACTTTTTCTTGGCCTATTGGAAGGTGATCTTGGTGGTGCTCATTGCCCTGGTCGCGCTGTTTTTGGTATTTCGCAAGACCAAGAGCGGCAGGCTCACCTTGGATCGGTTCAAACTCCAATTCCCCTTTGTGCGCAAGATCGTGATGGCGCAGATCACGGCGCGTTTTGCGCGCGGGTTCGGCCTGCTGTTGTCCAGCGGCATGGACGTTATCGACGCCTTGGACACCATCAAGGTGGTGCTGGGCAACCAAGAGGAATTGCAGCGCTTCAACAAAGCGGTGGAGGACGTGCGCCAAGGCGCGCAACTTGCCGCCACTTTCAGCAAATACAAACTATTTCCCGACCTGTTGATACAAATGATAGCCGTAGGCGAGCGCAGCAATGCCCTCGACGAGGTGCTGACGCGCTCTTGCGGCTTTTTTGACGAACAAGTCAACACCACCATACAGAGTATCATCGGCAAGCTGCAACCCATTTTGCTCGCCATAATGGGCGGCGTGGTGGGCACTTTGTTTGTGGCGATGTACTCGCCTATGATTTCGATCATGACGACGTTGGTCTAAGGAGCGACTATGAATATCGACTATGAATTGATGCAATATTACGTGTACAAAAAAGTGCTGACGCGAAAGACGGCGGACGACGTATTGGTGGACGCCGCGCGCGTCAAGACGCACGTGCGCGACTATATGCTGACCAAAGAATACATCACCGAAGTGGGCGAATTGGACGCATTGAGCGAGTATTACAACCTGCCCACCATAGAGTTGGAGATGCTGGACGTAGACCGCGACCTGTTCAATCTGTTCGGCTTCGACTTTATGAAAACGCACAAGATGGTGCCCGTCAGCATCGACCTCAACGGCGTACTGCTGGTAGCCATCGGCCGCCCGATGGACTGCTCCACGTTGTCGGCAATGTCCATCTGCTACTCGGGCCCCGTCGACTACGTGCTGACGCCCCCTTCCCAAATAGACCGCTATATCGACGCCGTGTCGGCCGTTATCACCACATCGGCGGCGCTCAACGACCTCAACGCCGAAAAGGACGACCAACTGTTTGCCGACCGCAACGCGAGCGAGATCTTTCAGGGCAACGACGTCATCAACAACCCCGCCGTGCGCTTGGTGGACAGCATCATCAAAGAGGCCATTCCCTACCGCGCCAGCGATATACACATCGAACCTTTTGAAAAGCGCGTGCGCGTGCGCTATCGTATCGACGGCGACCTGCAAGACCGTCCTGGGTTTCCTAGGGAATCCTACTCGGCGATATGCGCCCGCCTCAAGATACTGTCCGGCCTGAACATCGCCGAGAGGCGTATCCCCCAAGACGGTCGTATCAATATGATAGTAGGCGGCAAAGAGTTCGACTTTCGTGTGTCGAGTATGCCCACCGTTTACGGCGAAAAATTCGTTATCCGTATTCTGGACAAGACGTCTTTCCACTTTACGCGCACCGACTTGGGCTTTACCGATGAGGAGAACGTGATCATCGACAAGATGCTGGCCAAACCGCACGGCATCATATTGCTGACCGGCCCCACGGGCTGCGGCAAATCCACCACGCTGTATTCTTTCCTCAAAGAAGTGAACAACCCCACCGTCAACATCATCACGGTAGAGGACCCCGTAGAGTTTACGATGGCGGGCATCAACCAAACGCAAGTCAACACCAAGGCCAATATGACCTTTGCCACCGCATTGCGCGCCTTTTTGCGCCAAGACCCCGACATCATCATGATAGGCGAGATCCGCGACGAGGAGACCGCCGAAATCGCCGTCCGCGCCGCCATCACGGGCCACTTGGTATTCAGCACGTTGCACACCAACGACGCCCCCGGCGCCATCACGCGTTTGGAGGATATGGGCATACCCGAGTATTTGGTAGCCGACGCGTTGGCGGGCGTTATCGCCCAACGTTTGGTCAAACGTTTGTGCCCCGCGTGCAAAAAACGCGGCAAAACCACAGCCAAAGAGATGGAAATATTGGGCATTAGCGAACCCATCAGCATTTTCCGCCCCGTGGGGTGCCAATTCTGCGGCAACACGGGCTATAAGGGCCGTATTGCCATACACGAAATTTTGTTTATGGACGACGAGATGAAGAACGAGGTGGCGCGCAGTCGCAACCTCGACACCTTGCGCGAATTGGCGTTGAAAAGCGGCATGGTGCGGTTGTGGCAATCCTGCCAATCGCTGGTGTTTAAGGGCATCACGAGTTTGGCTGAATTGATGACGCTCAACGCCGAATAGGAGGGACTATGGCATCGCAACAACTCTACAGCCGCGTGCCGGCCAAAATCAGTATGTTCAATCGTACCGACAGCTTCGATACGTTTGCCTGTTCGGCCGATCTGGAGCGCGAATTTATCGAAAAAGATTTGGCGCCTTTGTGCGAAAACAGACTGTCGCCCCAAGAGGCCGCCCTGTTGCGTACCCACACCATAGAGGCGGCCTACTATCAGTTCGAGGCCAAAGACGGGCGGCTGGTGCAGAGTTGCATATCCTATATGCCCACCGACTACACGGGGGAGCGCAGCGCCTATTTGGTGCACAACTTGGTGTATGCCCCCGCCGAGAGCGCCGAGGTGTTGTGCCAAGCCGACTACGACCTTTTGAACGCCGACGCATTCGTCAAGGACATAGCGCCCTTCGACATTACCAACCCCGCGGCCAAGCCTATGCGCGACTATCCCACGGTCGCCTTTGCGCCGCGCGCCGCCGAGCCCACCGAATGGGTGCTGCACACCTTCGACCTGATGACCGTCAAGCGCTTTATCTACGCCATGCTGGCCGCCGCCTGCGGCAAGATTAAAGGCGTGTATTTCCAACTCACCGACGACGAGTCTTCGCAGACGGCATTGCGGTTTGTCAACAGTATGCTGCAAATCATGCCCTACCATCTGCGCGGCGAGCTGGGCTTTGCCACCCGCGTGTCGGATCTGCAACGCTTTGCCAATATCAAACTGAAGGCCGTAGACAAAGACATCAACCACGTGCCCCTTGCCAAAGGTGCGTACTTCCACTTCGGCACCAAAACGGTGACGGGCGTCAAAGACGAGGATATAGTCGCCAACGGCAATATGGTAGAGTTCTTCTATAGTCTGTTGTCCAACGACGCCTTGCGCCGCGAGTTTTTGCTATCGACACACCGCGCGGTGAGCAAGGTGCCCGCCTTGGGCGCGCTCAATCTCAAGTCGCTATCCGACCTGGTGTTTTTGTTCCGCACGGGCTCGGGCCTTTTTGACGAAGCGGCCATTTTGCCCAACGACGACCGCGTTACCGACTTCTTTACGCTGTACGAAAAGGCGCGGCAGGCCATGTCGGACGAATACCGCATCAACGCCTGCAAGAGCCTCAATCGCTACCCCGCGACGCACCAAGCCATACCCAAAGTCGTTTTTGCCAAACTCGGCAAGTTGTACCCAACCGAAATAGCGGGCACTAAGCGGGTGATCATGTCGGTGGTGCTGGAGTTGATACACACAGACATCATGCGCGACAAACTGTTTGCCTTTATACGCGCCAACTACAAGGGGGAGGACGAAGAGACCAAACGCCGCATCAACGACAACCTTTCGCGCGTGTTTTACGGCGGATTTTTGCAACCGCAAATACTTGAGTTTTTCGACGCCACCTTTGACGGCGAGCCGATGGAAACGCGCGACTTTGTGGTGAGCAAGGTGCTGCTGTCCATACGCACCAAGGCCGTGCAAGGGCAAATACTCGACTTCCTCGACCGTCACTACAAAAAGCTGAGCCCCACAAGCCGCGACCTCGTGTACGACGTATTCGTAGAAAATCTGCCCGACGGCGACGAATTGGCCTTGACGCTGGCCGACTGGATAGACCGCCACGTTTCACAAGAAAAAACCGAGCTGCAACAACGCGTAGCCAAGCAAATGTGCGCCGAGCTGGAGGCCGAACAACGCCATCGCCAGCACCCATTGTTGGAGGCGTTGCCTCGTATGCAGGGCTTTGCGTACAACATGATGGTGGGCGTGATATTGGGCGCTTGGTCCACGCGCAAAATTTTGGGTGAGTGGGCCGAAATATTGTGCCGCGAAGGCATCGTGCAACGCACCGAGCAAGTGGCGCGTATGTGGCGCTCTTTTGCTTTCCTCAACAAGTCCTCTGCCGCCAAATTGATGGCGGCTATCGCCGAAGGAAACAGACTGCACCCCGCCAAAGGGGACATTTACGCGTTGATGGCGCTCGAAAAAGAGTTTGTCGAAACGTTGGCAAACACCCGCAACGAGGCGGCGCCCGCGTTTGCCGAGGCCTACCTCGACGAGGTGCTGCGCCCCGCCATCGGCAACTCGGCGCTGGACGTATTTCGCCACCCCGACGTGGTCGGCGGTGCCGAAACGTTGTGCGACTACGCGCGCGAGCACGAGGCGGCCAATAGCGACAAACTTGCCCCCGTCGCCGACTATTTGGCGCTGAAACAAGGCCTATTGTCGGGCGACGTTCGCCGCGCCGTAGAGAGCCTGGAGCGGTTGCCCAAAGACAAAGCGCTACGCGTGGCTATGGCCAACTATTTGGACAAAGAGGCGGCGCAAGCGGCAAACCTTGGCGCAGGCACCTGTTTTTTGCAGGCCGTGCTCAACTATTTGAAAACGGGCGAATTGCGACTGTCCGACGTGTACGAAGCACGCCAAAACCCCTTTGCCGTACCCGAGGGAGAAGACGCAGGCCCCAAGGGCAAGGCGGCCAAAAAGAAAGACGAAGCCGAAAAAGCCGAGCGGCGCCAAGCGGCGCTAATCGAAGTGTTGGCGGTAGCGGCGAGCCTAAGTCAATATGCCCAAACCGAAGCGACGCGCGAGATGGCCACCGCCGAATCGACCGAAGTGCGCGAGGTACTGATGAGCTTTGTGGCGGCGCAAGGCAAGCAGGGCGCGCCCCAAGCCGAAGCGGCCATAGCCAAACTGCCCGACCCGCAGTTCAGAGCCTATTGCCAAAGTCTATTGGACCAAGCCAAGCCCAAAAAACGCGGTCTGTGGGGGAGAAAATAGATGTACAGCCCCACGCCGCTATATAGGCGCAACGTAACCGACGCCGTCAACGCCTATTGCGACTACCACCATCTATCCTTGCGTTTGGTGTTCGACAAAACCGACCCCGGCGAGGGCAGGTGGGAAAGAGAAACCGCTACCCTCTACATAGGCAACGCCGTATGGGAGACGCCCGATTGGGCGGGTTACTACGTCGTTTATCGCTTTTTGGTATTGGCGCACCAATCGCTGCGTCCCGCCGACTTTTCCAAAGAGGTGGCGCAAAGCGCGCAATACCAAATATGCGCCGACGGCACCGTCGCCAAATGGAGCGATGACGGCTATCGCCGGTTGGATATGCAGGCCGTTTGGCCGCACGACAGCGGTTTTTGGCAACGCGCCGCCGACAATATGCCGCACCTCCGGCAAGCAAGCGAAGCGGCCGTAGAGGAAGCGTACGATATGCTCACCAACGACCAAGACCGCGACAATCTGCACACCTTGCACTATATGGCCTCGCCCAAAACCAAAATGTCGGCGGCCGAATACGACGCCTTGTTTGCCCGCATAGACGAAGCGTTGCGCTCTTGACAAAATGCGTCGACTGCAATACAATGTGGCTATGAGATCCCTTCCGCGCGTTGCAAAACCCATAGCGGTGCTACTGCTACTGGCCGTCGTCGGCTTGGTTTTGGCTTGCACAATATGCGGTATGCACGCGGTAGAGGGACACTGCGACTGCGCCGTTTGCCGCGTTTGCATGAGCCTTTCGGGCACGGCGACATTGATCGTTTTCATCCTATCGGCGGGTATAGCATTGCGCCGCCGCTACGTCAAAAGCGGCCGCGTGCGTCGCGCCGTAAACCCCCTCTTTTTGGTCAAACTCAACTGTTAGCCCTCTATCGACCGCAATACGACAATCGACTGCAATCTACGATAGAGGAGGTATTTTTTTCGTGATCATTTTGCAAGAAATCAAGCGTTCGTACGACGGACGCGTCGTTTTGAATATTCCGTACCAAGAGTTCGAGGACGGCAAGACCTATTTTATCAAGGGCGAGTCGGGCACGGGCAAAACGACTATGTTCAATATCATATCGGGTCTGGCCTTGCCCGAGGCAGGCATCGTGCAAGTGGGGGATGCCATGGTACAACTTATGTCGGAGCGCGAGCGCGACGCCTTTCGAGCCGACAACGTGGGGTACGTCTTTCAGGATTTCAACCTGTTTGACGGTTTTAGCGCTCTCGAAAACGTGATGGTGCCCCTTACTTTTGCCACCCAAAAATTGAGCGCCGCCACCGCCAAACAGCGCGCCAAAGAGGCATTGGACAAAGTGGGTTTGGGTGACAAAGCCACCCGCAAAGTCAACAAGATGTCGGGCGGAGAAAAACAGCGCGTTGCCATTGCGCGCGCATTGGTCAACGTGCCCAAAGTGCTATTGGCCGACGAGCCGACGGGCAATTTGGACAGGCGCAACAGCGGCGCCATAATGGATCTGCTCATTGCCAGCGCACGCGCTTGCGGCGCCACTCTGCTGGTGATAAGCCACGACCTATCCCTCGCCGACAAATTCGACGAGGTGCTGGATATCTATGATATCAACCAGGGGGAGGAATAGGCTATGTTGTTGCGCTTTGTAAAAAACAATCTGTTGGCAAAACCCCTGCGCAACGTGCTGGTAGTCATATCTTGCACCGTCAGCATACTTTTGATGCTCATAATGGTCAACGTGTCGGCACAGGTCAACGACCAATTCGGCATATCCACCGAGCGCTACACCTACGTATTGGGCGGCAACTGTTCCGAAACCGACCTGGTGCTGGACGGCCTGTTTTTCTACGATATGCCCAAAAAGCGCCTGCCCTTCGCGCAATACGAGCAAATCAAGGGGATAGACGGCGTAGTCGCCGCCGTGCCCATAGCCATGGCCGATTTCATCACGGGCACCACCTATCGCGTCATCGGCACCGACGACACCTTCTTCGCGCAAGGCGACCAAATACTATACAAGACGGCCGAAGGCGGCTATTTGGGCGAATGGCAGCACCAAACGACGGGCGCCGATGTGGTGCTGGGCAGCGCGGTGGCCGACAGCCTGCACCTTGGGGTGGGCGACGTGTTTACCGCCAGCCATAGCCAAGACGCCGAGGGCGAGCACGCCCAATTCGCATACACCGTAGTGGGCATATTGGAGCGCACCAATACCGCCGTGGATAACGTAGCCTACACGCACTACCAAGCCGTGTGGGCCTCGCACGCCGAGGCGCCCGAAGAGGAAGAGGAGGAAGCGGAGGAAGAAAACCACGCCGAAGAGGGATTTATACACCTGGTGTTGGTGGCGGCCAACATGACGGGCATGAACAATCTGATGGCCGCCTACGACAATGCCACCGCCGTAACGCTGGCCAACACCATAGATACGTTGCACGACGTTTTCAGCCTGTTTGGCGACGCAAGTCAAATCGTGCTGGCCATCATCGTGATCGTCATCATAATGGCATTCAATATGCTGTTTTTGGCAATGTTCACCTCGGCGGGCGAGCGCAGGCGCGACGTGGCCATACTGCGCGCGTTGGGCAGCAACCGCGGCAAAATATTGCTGACGATGTTGTTGGAATCGGCGGTGATACTCACCCTCAGTTGCTTGGCGGCTTGGCTATTGTCCTTTGCGGGCTTGGCCATCGTAGGCGGCACGTTTACGAGAATGTTGGGCATCGTCATCATTCCCACCCGACTGTACGTGAGCGAATTGTATATCATTTTGGGCAGCTACGCCGTTGGGCTGGTGGCGACGCTGTTGCCCGCACTTATGGTCTATAACACCGAGCCGAATCGCTATTTGAGGTAAACTATGGCAACCAACAAAGAAAGACAAATAGAGAAACGCAACCAAGAAATGGCACGTCGCAAGCAAGAAGCCGAAGCGATGGCGCAAGCCCTCCGGGCAAAAAAACGGAAACGCGTCATTATCGTTGTGGTGGTCGTGGCGCTGGTGATCGCCATCGTGTGCGGTATAGCCATTCCGGTGGCGATAGCCCAAAGCAACAAGTACCAAAAGGTCAATTTCCGCACCTTGCCCGTGCCCACCACGGCACAAGAGGCACAAAGCGCCGAATTGGTACGGTACAACCAACGCAACGTAGAGATGGAGGGCTACACCTTTGCGTGTACCAGCCAATACTACGTGTTGTGCAAAAACGCCGTGAAGACTTGCCCCTACGTGGCGGGCTCGGTGCCCGACAACGGCGTGCGTATGGAGATGAAAGACGGCTCGCACTTCAATCTGGGCAGCAACGCGCACGTGCGCATACGCGGCAAATTGTATGTGAATACACGCAACGTCGAATACTTCGAGAAGGGATTAGAGACCTATATGTACTTGGTGGTGGACACCATAGAGCAGATCTAAGAGGAAACGAGCCTATATACCCAAAAAGGCACCCCACGTGGGGTGCCTTTTTGGGTGACTTGGCACTATTCGGCGCAAGAGTTACGCATCAAATTGACAAAGAATTGCACGGCTCTGCCCATTTGCTCGGGGCGAATGCGCTCGTCCAAGCCGTGCACGCGCGACTCGTCGTCGAACCCCCACACAAAGGGGCCGAAACGATAGACGTTTTGGGTGAGGGGGTAGTAGAAACGCGAGTCGGTGGCGCCCACCATCGTGTAGGGAACGACGGACACGTCGGGGAAGGTTTGGCGAATGGACTTGGCCAACACGTTGTAGGCGGCGCTATCCACGTCGGCCACGGCCGAGGGATCGGAGTAGCCCAACATATGAATGGACACAATGCCTTTTTTGATATAGCGGTGCAACAACTTTTCGAGATGGCGGCGCACGTCCTCGGCGGTGTCGCCCGTAAGGGTGCGATAGTTGACGTTGAGTTTGACCTCACGCGGCAACACGTTGCGAGCGTCGGGCCCCCACAGCATGGTAGGCGCCAAAGTGGTGCGGATAAGCGCGTTGGTTACCGAGCTTGCCTTGCCCAAAATGAAGCGGAAAAGGGGCGAAAACACGTCGCTGTTGACCATAAAGAACTTGAACAACGGGTTGGTGTGCGGCGCCAAAGCCAAAAACGTCTTGCGCGAAAGGGGCGTGATATGCGTGGGCATATAGTGCTTTTCTATCTTTTTGATGACGTCGGCCAAGCGGCCGTTGGCCGAGGGGAAGCGGGGACTGCTGGCGTGGCCGCCCGTGCCGTGCACCACGATCTCGAGGTCGCCGTTGCCTTTTTCGGCGGCGCCGACCATGGCCACCAAACCTTCGGCAAAGAGGGTCTTGCCCTCTATGCCCGTGCCGCCTTCGTCCAGCACATACTCCATCTCCACGCCCTGCGCCTTGAGGTGCTTGACGATATTGGGCGCGCCCTCGAAGCTTTGCCCCGGCTCCTCGTCGTGGCCGAAGCAAACGTAGATGTCGCGTTTGAATACGGTGCCGTGCGCCAAATGATACTCCAACGCCTCCAAAACCGACACCAAGTGGCACTTCATATCCAGCGCGCCGCGGCCGTAGATGTAGCCGTCCTCGGCCAATTCACCGCCGAAGGGGTCGTGCGTCCAACCGTCGGTAGGCGCAGGCACCACGTCTTGGTGCGACAAGAAACACGCGCCCTTGAGCGTGGGATCGGTGCCCTTGAGATGGAAGATAAGGCTGTAGCCCGCTATGACCGTAAGAGACGCCTGCGAGGTGAACAGGGGATAGGTATCGAACATCCATTGACGAAACGCCAAAAAAGGCGCCGAATTGTCCTTGTACTCGTCCACCATCGACACGGTAGAGAAGCGAATGGCCTCCTGCAAATGCGTGGCGGCGGCTTCTTGGCTGACGTCCTCGTCGATGACCAACCGTTGGGGCGTTTTGTCCTTGCGATAGGTGGCGGTGCGAATGATGAGCGCCACAAAAAACACCACCACGAGGGCGGCAATGCCAATGCCGACGTAGGCGCCGATAGATAAACTTGCCAATATCATAATGCCTCCTTTTGCCTATTGCTCTTGGGAGCGGCGCACCTCGAGCTCGGCGTGCATAATTTGTTTCGTTTTGGCGTCGATTTTGTAGAAGAACATAGGTATGGTGCTAAGTATGCTGCAAATAGCAGGCAGCCCTATGTAGGCAAAAAAGACGATGTTTTGCATTTTGGCGCCCGTCTCGGTGCCATAGTGCGACAAGCCCACCAAAAACACACCCGCAGCCATGCTGATGCCGGTGGCAAGCTTGTGGCTCATAGACAGAATGGCGTAGTCCACGCCGTCTTTGCGCGTGCCCGTTTTCCACTCCTGATAGTCCAATATGTCGGCCGTCATCACGGTGGGGATATAGTTGTGCGTGCAATACATGATGGACACCAAGGCCTGCACCACCCACACGAACCACAACGCCGTGGTGCCGCCGCGAAAAGCGCTTTCGGCCGGGAAGCACAGATAGACGATAAGCCCGGCTATGCCAAACACACCCGAGGCGAGGGAGATGGATATGCACGACTTGCGCTCGCCCCAGCGCTTGTTGATAAAGGGAATGGCCACCAAGCCCACCGCGCTGACCACGGCCGAGGTAAGGCCGATGAGCCAACTGGCGTCGTGGCCGGGATTGACCTCGCCCAAGATGGGCAACGTAAGGCTGGCGCCCAACAGTGCGCCGCTGGCCTGCAAAGCGATGGACTGCGCTATATTGCGCCCAAAGCCCAGCATATACACCAAAAATACGATGCGAATGTTTTTGTTCTCCTTGAGTTCCACAAACATCTCTTTGAACCCGACCTGCTCGCGGCTGGCCGTAACCACGCGCTCGCGATTGCACCAGTAGATGAGCAAATAGAGTACGGTGCCCAATAGCGCCACCACGCCCGCCGTAACCAAATAGCTGGTGACCTTGTTCTCTTTGAGCGAAGGCACCACCACGGTGACCAAAGTGATCATCACGCCCGGTATGCCGAGGCCGATGCTCTTGCACGTGTTGCTGATGGCAGCCGCCTTGTTGCGCTCGGCAGGCACGGGGCTGAGGCGCGCCAATATGCCCTGGGAGGGTATGTCGGCGAAACTCATAGATATATTCCACAAAGCGGTCATTACGGCAATGTACAGATACATGACGTATTTGCCCGCCGCGCCCAAATTGCCAAAGGGGATATAGATGAACATGATCACGGACAAAATGGCCAAGGGGAACGCGCTGAACAAAATGAAGGGGCGCATTTTGCCTCCCTTGAGGTTGCTGCGATCTATGATGGAGCCGATGATGGGGTCGGCCACGCAACTCAGCACCTTGGCCAGCAAGATGATGGCGGCTGCCACCATGAGAATGTTGGCGTCCAACGCCTGATATGCGTCACGCACGAATTCGGCGTGAATGCTGTTGACGTAGCCGAAAATGAGCTGCACGCCCAAAATGCCCAAGCTGTAGGCAAAAGCCGATTTGGTACTCAAAATAGCCGAAGTTTTGTTTTTCATACCTCTCCTTTTTAGACGTCGCAACCGATATTCAATACGAAGGGTCGCCCCCTTGCGCCGCAAAGCGGCCTACGGAAATAGGGGCGGTGTCACGATCGATTTTTTCGCATAATAACTATTATATCATTATCAAAAAAAGTATGTCAATAGCCAAAATGCGCAAGCACGCTTGCCGCGCATACAAAAAAGCACCCCGACTTGCGGGGTGCCCTTGCTCGATATCGTTTAGTGCGTCGTATAGGTGATGAGGCGCACTTTGTGGTCGTCCACACCCACCATGCCGTAGGTGATGGAGCCTGCCACCACGCCGTCCGCGCTGGCATTGGCATTGCCGATGGCGCCGATATGATTGATGCAAGCGCTGGCCTTGTCGAAGATGGCGCGGCTAAAGGCGGCCTTGTCGCCATCCTCGCTTGTGCTGATGCCCGCGGTTTTGGCAATGAAATGGATCAACACGTCGTTGAGCACGTTGTCTTTGTCGCCGCCTACCGAGGCGTCCATATTGGCAAAGAGCATTTTGCCTTGGTTTTCGCCGCTGGCAAACACGCTGAAGTCGGCGTCGAATACCACGTAAATGTAGGTGGGCAACTTGACGCGCACTTTGGCCATCGTATCCTTGACGCTGGAAGGGATATAGGCGGCCGTATCCACGCCGGCCACCAAGCGCAAGTGCCCGATGGAGGAGCCGTCGTCAGCCGTCTGCTTGGTAATGGTTACCTCGCGCACCGCAAACGAGGGGTAGGTCTCGCGCAAGGCCGAATCGAGCACGTACGCCAACGTGGTGTCGTTGAGCACCCGCACGTAGCGCTGACTGAAGACGGCGTTTTGATTGAGCAACTCGGCGTAGTTTTCGGCGTCGGACAGGTTGCTGTTGGCAAACAGCGCCGCCACCGCGCTCTTTTCTTGCTCTTGATCGTAGCCGTTTTTCACCACGTCGCTCTCCTTTTTGTTGAGAGAGCGCGCGCCCTTGATGATTTTGATGATCTTGACATCCGAAAGACCGTAGTCCGCCAGCGTATTGCCGCCCAAGGATATGCCGTCCACGTGCAACTGCGCCGGAGTCAAATTGAGCAACACGATTATGCCCGCCGCTATGATGACCACCACGATGAGCAACGCTATTAACGTGCGCAAGCAACATTTCTTCATTGATTCGTTCTCCTTTCGTTGACTTATGATAAGAATAGGTCGTTTTGTTGCGTTCGTCAACGATTTTGGGCTATTTGGACAAATTCTCGTTGACAAAAGCCAAAATGTCGGAGCATACCTCTTGGAACATTTCGCTCTCGTTCAAGATTTCGTGGCGGCAATCGTCGTAGAGGTGCATTTCCACCTTGTCGTGCCCCGTAGCCACCAACTTGTCGCACACCTCGCTGACGCCCTTGCCAAAGTTGCCCACGGGGTCCATTTTGCCCGCCACCAAAAGCATGGGCAGATCCTTGCGGATTTGCTCGTAACAAGCGGGGGTGGAAACTTCGCGCAATATGTCAAATAACGTGATGTACCCGTTGAGCGTAAACAAATAGCCGCAATCGGGGTCGGCAATATAGTCGTCCACCACGGTGGTGTCCTTGGTGAGCCAATCGAACTCGGTGCGTCCCGCAAACTTTTTGTTGTAGGCGCCAAAAGCCATGCCGTTGATGAATTTGCTGCGATGCCTTTCGCCCTTGCAGCCCGCTATCATCTTGGACAAAGCGATGCCTATGCTCACGGCGGGATTGCTGCCGCCCGTGCCGCAGAAAATGGCGCCGGCAAGATCTTGGCCGTACTCGCGTGCATACTCACGCGCTACGAAAGACCCCATGCTATGGCCAAAGAAGAAGTAGGGCAAGTCGGGGTATTCGGCGTGCGCCGTTTCGTAGAGCGTATGGCAGTCGGCCACCATCGTGTGCCAAGTATCTTTGCCGAAATAGCCCTTGTCCTCCTCGCTGGCTACGCTCTTGCCATGGCCGATATGGTCGTTGACAAAAACGGCAAGCCCCGCCTCGCACAACACGGCGATGAACTTCTCGTACCGCTCGAAGTGCTCCGCCATACCGTGCGCGATCTGAAACACGGCTTTGGGCGCGCCCTCGGGCAAATATTTGGCGGCGTGAATGTCGCACAGGCCCGACTGAGAGGGAAAACTGAACTCGGTTTTGGTATACATAACTGTACCTCCATACAGATAAATAATAAATCTATTATATCATCGAAACAAGGCGCTGACAATAGGCAACGCCATTTTTTTTGCGTGTTTTGGGCGCAAAACGCGTGCGACAGCCCCCTCTTTGGGGCCGATTGCGCATTTCTCCGCCAATGGAGAGAGGGAGAATCGGAGAAATAAGGTTTTGTGCGGTAGGCGTGTTGCAACCGACGGCAAAATGTGATACTCTATAGGTATGGACGCTATGGTCAAAACCCTACTGGACAACACCCAAGAGGCCTATTTGCGCTCTCTGCAACTGGCGGCAGAGATGGCCTTGCCCGAAACGGCGGCAGACAGCCGCTACTATTTGTATTTGTCGAGAGAGGCCGCGAGGCTGGCGCCCTTTGCCAAAGCGCACGACGCGCTGTCAAAAGCCGTACAAGCCTTGGAGACCAACGAGCGCGAAGCCAAAGAGGCGGGCGACCTGCTACCGCTATACCGCGAGGAGCGCGAGGCGCAACAAAAGGCCCTGCAAGAGGCCGTGGACGACGCGGTGGCGCTTACTCGCTTTCTCAAGCACGACGGCAACGCGCCCTGCGTGCTGACCGTGCGCGAAACGCCCACCGCCGACTTTGGCAAAGACGTATTGCGCCTATATGCGCGCTACCTCGACGGCGCGGGTTTTGGCTACACCATAGAGGAAGACAAGACGGGCGGCACCATTCGCGCAGAGGGCGGGCTGGGCAGGCTACGCCACGAGGCGGGGCTACACCGCCGCGACGACGGCGCGCAGTGCACGGTAAGCGTCATGCCCCAAAAGAGAGCGGGCAAAGTGACCATTCTGCCCGAAGAAATACGCGTGGATATCTTTTGCAGTTCGGGCAAAGGCGGCCAAAACGTCAACAAGGTGGAAACGGCCGTGCGCATTACCCACTTGCCCACGGGCACCGTGGTCACCTGCCAAGACGAACGCTCGCAGTTGATGAACAAGCGCCGCGCGTTGTCCACCTTGGCCGAGCGGTTGCAGGCGCGGCAAGACCGCGAAAACGATTTGTGCTACACCCTGGAGCGCGACAAACAAACGCGCGACAGATCCAACCCCGTGCGCCGCTACGACACCGCGCACGACCTGTTGGTGGACAAACGCACCGACGTGGCCATTCCCCTCAAAAAGGCATGGCGCGGCGAGATAGACCCCCTATTGCGGGCGCTTGCACTACAAAACGATGACTAGTATTTTGGTCGACGCCACCACAACGGTACTAAGCGGTGCCTACCGCGTGTACAAAACCGAGCGGTTTCTCAAACAGACGGCTCGGTTGCGCCACGTTGACCAAATGATCGACGCGGTGGCGGGTGGCGTATTGCGCCAAGCGGCCGCCTTGGAAGCATTGGCGGGCAAGGACTATTTGCGCCTATCTACCGAGGGCAACTTGCACGTATTTTGGGTGCGCCTCGGCGAGGGTAAACTTATCTTTTGCGGCTACGACTCCACCCTCGAAACGCAGTGGCGCGACGACAACCGCTTCGTCGCATTTTTGGCGGCGAACCCCACCTTTGAGGCGGCGGTGTCGGTAGGGCGCGCCACCTATCCCGACAGCGACTTTGACAAACTCTACAAATTGTCCCTGACCGACGGTGTTTATTTTCCCTCGCTCAATGCGGAGCAACGCCGCCTGGTAACGAGCGAGGACGTCAACGTGCTGGTGCAAGGCGTGGCGGGCAGCGGCAAAACCAACGTGTGTATAGACAAGATATTGTTTGCCGCGTGCCGCGAATACGGCGGCAAAGTGCTGTACACCACCTATTCGCGCGGGTTGCTGATAGACACGCGTATGCGCGTAGAACGATGGAAAGACAACTTGGTGGCGCTGGTAGGCGCGCTGGACGCCGACAAGGCGCTCTTTGTGGACGAGGACAAGCAGGCCGCCGTTGCCAATCGACTGGGGCTGTATTTGGCCGAGGACTGCACCCAAGCGCTATCCGCCAAATTGCGCGCCATAGCGGCCTGGCTGGAGGAGCACGTAGAATATCGGTTGATACAGGATATCTACACCGCGTGTACCGGCCAAGCGGTGCAAATGGCCGACGAAGACTATTTCGTCAACGTGTATATGGGCGAGATGCGCAACTACTTCCTTGCCGGCCGTCTGGACAAGATAAAAGCCTTGTCCCAAGAGGTCATATACAAGGAGATTTTCGGGCTGATAGAGGGCTGGTGCGACCCCCAAGCCCCCGATGCCGCACTCACCGCCGCCCAATATGCGCAGTTGCGCGCCGACGGATTTGGCAAAAGCGAATGCGACACCATCTACGGCATTGCCCAAGACTATGCCAAACACCTGGCAAAAATGGGATTGGAGGACAACAACACCCTTTCGCGCAAGTTGCTGGGGCTGCCACTGCCGCGCTACAGTTTGGTGATAGCCGACGAAGTGCAGGATTTTGCCCAAGTAACGCTGGTGGTGCTGGCGCGTATGGCGCAAAAAATGTTTGCGGTGGGCGACGCGTTGCAGATGATCAACCCGTCCTACTTCAACTTTGCCTATCTCAAGCGACTGCTGTTTCACCAAGAAACGGCGCGCGTGTCGACGTTGCGGCACAACTACCGCTCGGGCAAGCGCATACAGCAAGTGATAGAGGCATTGGGCGCCCTCAACGAGGCGCGCTTCGGTACGCACAACTTTGTCGTGAAAGGGGCGTCGGTAGGCGAAGACATCGCAGCAGGCGCCGCTTTTGTGGCGGACGAGGGAGACTTTGTATATCGACTGCAAAACGCGGACCTCGGCGACCTGACCGTCATCGTGGCGGACAGAGCCGTCAAAGAGCGGTTGCGCGCCCTGTTGCCCCGGCAAGAGGTTTTGACCGTCAGCGAGATAAAGGGATTGGAGCGCGACAACGTGGTGCTCTACCACCTATTGGGCACCAACCTTGCCCAATGGCAGACCTTGGATAGGCGCTATATCGACCGCAAGACCGCCGACGAAAACTCGGTGTACCGCTACTATTTCAACCTCTTCTACGTAGGCGTCAGTCGCGCGCGCAGGCAACTGTTCATCGTGGAGGGGCAAACGCCGCCCCTTTTCGACGACCTGTTGATGTCCCTCGACCAAGCCACCGCCGACGAGGCGTTGGACACTTTGCGCCAAGTGGCGGGCAAGCAGCTGGAGGCAGGGGAGCAACTGGAGCGCGTAGAGCAATTCATTTCGCTGGGGCAATACGAAAACGCCTCGGTGGCGGCAAGCAAATTGCCCGACGCACCTTGGCAGCAAAAACGCATAGACGTATATGCCAAATGGGTGCATACGGGGCACTACCGAGAGGCGGGCGTGGCCTTTTGGCAGATGGGTGCCACCGAGGACGCACGACGCGCCTTTGTGATGGGCGACGAAAAGGGGTTGCTCGACCTGATGGACGCGATGGGCAACGACGAAGGCGGCTTGTCGCCGGAGGCATTGCGATACTACCCCATGCTGGAGGGCAACGACGCGGCGCAACACGCTTTGGTCGGCTTGGTGCAAGAGGAGTTGCAAAGGCTCGTCAACTTGCGCAAGCGATTGCACGACAAAATGAAAAAGAGAAAATAGGGACAAACACCCCAAGCAAGCGACTATGACAGGGGAGCGAGATAGCGCTCCAAAGGAGATATTATGGAACAAACCGCCGATTTGAACGCATTGATCAACGCCTTTTTGGGCTACCGCGATATGCTGGCGCCCGTGCTGGACAGTTTGAGCCAATTCGTCGACACCTACGACGGGTTGCGCGCCGATATAGACACCCTTAACAATGCCTTTTCGGGCGACGTAAAAGGCAAATTGCAGGAGATCTACGACACGTTGGCCAAGCAAGCGGCGCGTTCGGGCGACCTTGCCGCGCAAATAGACCGCTTCGTAACCTTGGGCGCCAACTACGTGGCCGAAATGAGCAAACTGTCGCAGGCCTTTGCCAAGGTGCAAGACAGCTTGGGCTCGGTGGGCGAGCTGGAGCGTAAGGCGGACGAGCAACTGCAAAAATTGGACGCCATCATCGCCGAAAAACGCACCAATTACAACATAAAAGACCTACAACGCAGCTTGGAAAACTACAATCACTCGGTGCAAAAGGTGAGTGATTTTATCAACAAAGACGTGGGCGAAGCCTTGGCGGGTAGCAACAGCCGTCTGGACGCCATTCGGTCGCAAAACGACGTGATAGCCAAGGAGATAGGGCGCAACGGACAAGCCGTAGCCGACCTTACCGAGGAATATCGCCTCAACAACCAACTGCTGACCAAGTTGACCGAGCGCAACGACGTGGACCAAGCCTATCTGTTTGATATGCTCGACCGCTGGGCCGACGAGAGGGGCATCAAACGCAAAAAATGACACGCGAAGAGCAACGCGCCATACTGCAAACCATACGGCAGGACAAGCCCGACGACTTCGAGCGAGCGGTGGGCAAGCGCAAAAACCTGTGTTTCGGCAGGTTCTCTTTGTCCGCCGTTTGCATATTGTACGGCGCCGACAAAATAACGGCCGCCTTTGGCAAGGCCATGCGGCAGGACAACCCCTTGGTATTGGACGAATTGCCCGAGATATACAACGATTTTGCGCGGATTGCGGGCAAAGCGTTGCGCCTGTGGGCGGGGTACGTTTGGCACGAGGTACACCCCTTGGAAATGCTGGCCATAGTGGGCGATTGGCGCACCTTGCGGCGCGAATTCGGCACCTACACCTTGGACGAAGCCGCGGTGGCGCGCTTGCTTTGCGCCATCAAACTGCGCTACGGCGTTGCCGCCACCATAGAGGGCGGCCGCCTCGTGTTGCCGCCCAAGCCCATATCGCAGGCCGCCAAGCGCACCTTGGCGACCATAGGAGCGGCATTGCTCGTAGTGCTGGTGGCGGGCATCGTGGCGCTTGGGCTGGGGGTAACGTACCGCAACGGCATCGCCGTGGATTCGGCGCAAGCGTTGCTTGCCGCCCAAAGCGGCAAACAATATATTCTGACGGCGGACGTTACGCTCTCCGCCCCCGCCGCGCTTGCCGACCTTCGCCTCAACGGCAACGGACATACCATCACGGTAGAGGGTAGCGCGGCGCCTTTGCTTGCCGATTTCGGCGGCGAAATATACGACTGTACCGTGCTGTTGCAAACCGACGGCGCGACGATAGAGGACGACTATGCACTTCTCGGACATACCAACCGCGGCGTGTGGAAAAACGTGCGCTTCGTCTTTGCACAAACCGAGGGACAACTGCGTTTGGAGGGATTCGAGACTAGCGCGGACGGCAACGAAACCTGCTCGCTGGGCGGCCTTTTCGTGCGCAACGAGGGCACGTTGAGCCATTGCACCATAGAGGGAGACCTGCGCTGGGCGGGTATGGCTACGGTCAACGCCGAACTGGGCGTGGTGGCGTCCGCCAACGCGGGCACCATCGAATATTGCACCTTGGCAGGTAGCCTCATTGCCGACACCATTGACGTGGGCGGCGTGGCATACCACAACGAAACGGGCGCGGTCATCGACCATTGCACCCTATCCGAAGATAGCGAGATAAGCCAAACCACCTCGGCCTATCGTTGGTCGCCCAACACGGGCGGCATAGCGGCGATGAACTACGGCGTGATATCCGACTGTCAAGTGCTGGGCACGGTGCGCGCCCTCAAAGAGGACGTAACGCTACCCGAAGTGGGCGAGGACGCGCCCGATCCGGGCACGTTCAGCATATACGTGGGCGGCGTGGTGGCGCACAACTATGCCCTGGTGCGCCATTGTCTGGTGGCGGGGCAAGTGGTGGCAAGCGGCGACTATACCATTGCCTATGCGGGTGGCCTTGCCGCCGACAATTACTACGGCGATGCCTCCGAGACCAAGGCGGAATTGGCGCAAAACGTGGTGACCGCCAACGTATACGCCTATGGCGCCTATGCCTTTTTGGGCGGGCTTGCGGGCGCGTCGTCGGGCTATATGGCGGACAACTGCTTCAACGGGCAGTTTACCTACGAGCCCTACCGCGCGATGGCCACCTATCTGGGCAGTGTGATGGGGTACGGCAACTTCGAGCCCGACGCGCAGGCCGACTTGTTTGACAACAACCACGTGGTACAACTGGTGTTTGCCTCCACCTTCGGCATACGCAACGCCGTGCCCGTGGTGGGCTACTACGCCCAATCGCGCGATAGTTTGGCGGAGCTATCGGGCGTGACGGCGCACGACTCTCCCGTCGACTTTGACGAATTGGAGGTATATTGGTATGGCAAACAAAACGACTAAGCGCGTATTCGGCGTGTTGACGGCGGTATTCGGCGTGAGTGCGGCGCTATTGGCGGCCGCGGCTTTTGCCGTGGGCATACCCGCCCTGTCGACGGGCGTTACACCCCCTACCATGATACTATTGGGCGCGTTGTCCACGGGGTGCGGCGCGATATCCGCCGTATGCTTGGCGCTGACTTGGCGAGCATTGCGCGGCTAAACGAGCGCCACCGACGTAGCGAGCGACCATTACCTACGGCACAACGGCCGTAGGTTTTTTATGTGGCGCACGCCAAAAAATGTGTCTTGACGAGCACGGCAAAATATGATAGTCTAGTGCTATCTTGATATAGAGGTAAAATATGAAACGTTTTCTTTGCATTTTGTTGGTAGCGGCATTGGCACTCTGCGTGGGATTGTCGGCAGCGGCCTGCAACACCGCCGCCCCGCAAGATAAAGACGGGGACGCTACGCCTGCCCAAACGAAAGTGGCCAAGACAATGGCCGAGCAATACGCCGCCGAGGCGCAAGACGTACCCGGCATCGCCGACTATCACACCGACCCCGCCTTTGACTTGGGCACGGTGCGCTTTGCCTTTTATTCGCCCGCCACAGGTTGGGTCGAGGACGTAAACGCCGCGCCCTTTGACGAAAGCAAACCCACCGTCATACATTCGCACGGGCAGGGGGCGGACGGCTATATGTTTTATCCCGACACGCTCTACGACGCGGGCTACAACGTGATAAGCTTTTTGTGGGGGCACCTGTCGGACGATATGGACGTAACCGTCATCGAGCAACGCATTTGGAGCAAAATACCGAGCTACGTTCAATACGACGCCGCCGGCAAATCCAACATCGTGCAAAGCACGGGTTTCGATTGCTCGGTGCCCGAGTTGTGGGTGGCACGCTACTGCGACTTTTTTGCCTTGCACCCCAACTACGACCAACCCATTCGGTTGTCCGGCCACTCCTACGGCGGCCAACTCACCTTGGCGTTGGCGGCTTATATCACCACCCTATTCGAGGCAAACCGCTTGCCTGCCAACCTACTGCCCGAGCGATACACCTTGCTGGACCCCTACTTTGACAACTATCCCCAATCCTTCGAGTGCCATTGGCTCGACCGCACCATAGATTTCAGCTCGGTGGGCGCGGCGCTCTATTGTTTGGACAACATCATATTCCCCAAAAACGTGGCCGTAGAGATGCTGCGCACCTCCAACTTGGTGGAATTGGGCTGCATCATGGGCGTTGGCGAAGAGAACGCTCCCGACTATTTTAGCCAAATGAAGCCCCGTATGCGCGTGGTGGAACTCGAAAACAAGGACGCCTTGCGCGACCAATTCGAGGACAAGATCTACGGCTCGGGCTATCTGCACACCATAGCCAACGACTTCTATTATAGCCCCGACGCCTTGCCTCTCTACGGCACGGCGGACGGCGTGGCCGTATTCGGGCGCGAAAGCGGCGCCTCACTGGTGCTGGCCACCCAAGGTATGCACTTTGATTTTTGCATAGACGAAGAGGACTATAGCCGGTACCAAAACGTTACCGTCAAACGCCTGACCAACAAGCAATTTGCCGACAGCACGGTGATAGCGGGCATAGTGGCCAAAGACGCCAACGGCAACGGTATTATGGACGAAAAGGCCGCGCTGCGCCTTTCGGGCGTGAGCGTATGTCTGCAAGACGTGGACACGGGCGAAAAGCAAACACTGGACACGGTGGCGGGCTTTTACCGCTTTGCGGTAGAGCGCGGCCACCAATACACCTTGACGCTAACGGCCGACAACCTGCAAACCGCCACCAAAACCATAACGGCCGACGTCTTTTTGACGATAGCCGACTTTGCCATGGGCGAGTAGAATACGCAATCCAACCAAAAAGCACGCTACCGTATCGTAGCGTGCTTTTTGGTTGGGCGCAAACGTTTAGTTGGTCGAAGAACGCTTGCGCAAACGTTGCAGTAGTTAGTCGACGAGGGTAAGCGCAAAGCCGTCCGCACCGCCGCCGAGATCTACGACGTAGCCGCCGTCTTGGCACACAAGACGCACGTTATATTCGCCCACCTCGTAGGGAGTGCCCACCAATTTGGTACCTACGCCGTCGTAGTACTCCACCAAAATGCGCACGCCCGTGCGTTCGGTATCCATAGCCGACACCGACAAGAAGTCGGCCGACAGCGAGAACGTGTAGCCGCCGAGCAGCGTAGCATTGGCAACGCGCACGCCCGCTATGCGCACCTCTACCGATGTCAGGTGGCAAGGCGCCACCTCTATGGCCACGTCCACGTAGCCCGTGTACAAGGTATTTTGCTTGACGGCAATGCGCCAGACGTAGTTGCCCACCGCCAAACGCGTGTCGGCAGCAAGAGGCGAAGCGAAGTCTACGTCGTCGGCCGCATACACCAAGCTGGACAAATCGGACAAAGTCAGTTGCTCGTCTACAATGCGCAACGCGTGCTCTTGCAACAGTTTTTGCACGGTATAGGTGGCGTCGTAGGCAAGCGCCAACGCCACGCCGTCCACGTGGTCGATATTGAGCATCGAACGCTCCAGCGCAATGTAGCGGTTGGTGCCCGTGCTGACGTATTGCACGCTGTCTACGTGGTCCGCCGCCACGGCAATGGTGTTCCACACCACCAGTCGCAGCACGTCTTTGCCCTCCATGGTGGCGCGCTCCCAGCGATACCCCACGCCAAGGCGCTCTTGCGAGCCCAAAGTGGCCGTGTAGTCGACGGTACGCAACACGTCCAGCTCGTCTTGATAGCCTACCGACAGCACCAAGGTGGCGTTGCGCATAGTCAACGCACGCCACGCCGCATTGGCGGCTGCGGTATCGTCGAAGTAGACGAAGGCGCCGTCGTACAACACGCCGTCCCAGCCGCCGCCCAAATAGTCGGCGAGCACGCTATAGGCGGGGTCGGTGGTAGGCACCGACACCTTCATCACGTCGTTGGCGCGCGTAAACACGCGGTAGTTTTGCAACGTTTGATAGCCGCCCGCCGCGTTGCCGACCTCCACGTTGACCGCGCCCGCAGACAATGCCGCGGCGCTGTAACCCGCCACGTAGTCGGTGATGTCGTAGCGCATAGTCATATCATAGGCCGTATCGTCGCCCACAAATTGGACCACCACCTTTTTGTAGGCGATGGCGCGGCCGCCCTCCACGATGACGTCCTCGCCGAAAGGCTCGGGTCTCATCACGTCAACGTAGATATAACGATTGGTATCGCCATCTATCGCCACCGATTGAATGCGGCGGCTCTTGACCAAAAGCGCGCACGCCACCTTGACGTCGCCAAAGGGCGTGTGGATCTTGGCATATACGGTGGCTTGGGTCCCCTCGTAGGGCGTAAGGCCCGCCAACGCCGACAGATCCCACTCGTCCACGTAGGCCACGCACGCCTTGCCGCCTACCGTAAACTGCATTTGCTTGGGATAGTTGGCGGCGTCGAATACGTCGGCCACATAGGGGTCTACCGTCAACGAAGTGCCCGATGCCTGCATGCTGTACACGTTGGTGCCCGCCGAACTCATGGCGCTGGCCACCAACGGCATACCCGCCGTTGTAAACACCACGCCCGTCATATTGGACGCGTTGACGCGCACCGTTATTTCGTTCTCTATGTTGTGCGCCACCGCAATGACCGACACCGCAAAAGACAACTCTTGCAACGGCACGTCGGGGTTGGCGGCGGCCGCTTGCAACAAGGCTGTGCCGACGCCGTCCAGATTTCGCCATTCGCTGATGGCAAAGCGCGCGTTGTCGGTGGTGGAATCGCCGTAGTCAAAGTACAGATATCCCAAACAATCCTCATCGTCGCAACCGCACACGAGGGCGTGCAAGGCCGATAGCGAGGTGAGGTCGTTCACCACCAAGTTGCCCGCTCCGTCCACGGACAAAAGGGACAGCGCCACCTCGTTTTGGCCACCCACGTAGAAGCCGTCCTCATTCAGCAAAGGCTCGCCCGCCGCGTCTAGATCTACGCGGTAATAGGCGTATTTGGGCTTGGTGGACTCTATGCGCATATACACGTCGGCCAAGGGTTGCGCCATGGCAATGGACAAGCCCACCGTTTCGGTATAATCTTGGTCGGGGCGCACCGTGCGCAAAACCGACAGATCCCACACCGCGTCCAGCACGGCTTTGGTGCCGTCGTGGAAGGTAACCACCACCAAGGCGGGGTAGACCTCGGTGCTGAGATAATCCACCTTGTTGGGATCCAACACCAAGCGGTCGATGCCGTCGGTACCTTTGCGATACACCACGTTAGCTACTCCGACTCGTTGGTATCGGGTGGCGTCCGCGTGTACGTCGGCATCATAGGGGATATGCACGCCGTCCACGTAGACGTATTGGCCGTCGGCCGCCTCTTCGTAGATATAGGGCGTGGCCAGCACCACGTCGTAGGTATAGCGATCCAACCCGTTGTGCAAGTCGTTGGCGTCGTCGTATAGCACCCACTCGCCCGCCAAGTTGACGTAGGCGCCCGATTTACTCTTTTGGTACACCACCGCAGGCTCGGCCACGGGGCTGTAGCGGCGAAGCCCTCTATGCGCGGGGTTGATGGCGTCGTACAGTATAAAGCCCTCGCCGTCAAACACGTACGACCCCTCGGCGTCCTCGACGTAGCCGGCAAAGTACCACTCGTCCGTAACGTATTTTTCGGCAAATTGCATACTGACCGTTACCTGCACGTTGTACACGTCCGCCGTGCATTGGTAGGGCGTGGGGTTGTGCCACAATTTGTTTTCGTCCCAACCCTCGAAGACAAAGTCGTAGTCGACGTATTGCACGTCGGAGCCGACGTGTACGGCAAGGCCGCGGGGATAAACGTAATCGTAGGGGTTCAGACCCGATAGCGCAAAGGAAAGCGCGGTGGTGTTTTCGTCGGCGGACATCAACTCGCCCAACTCCACCTTGGCGTCGCCTCGGTATCCCCACAACGCCACGCCGTCCGCCTCGGTGGCGGCCACCGCGTAATGCAAAGGCAGGGTTTGTCTGCCACCCGCCGCGTCGCCCAACGTAAGGCGCGCGTTGCCTTGATAGGACCTGAACATCAGCACCGATTGCACGGGCGAAACCGTCCAATCGCGAGCGTCGAACCGTTGCACCTGTCCGTTCTCGAAGGTTACGACGGCCACTTTTGCAAAGGCAAAGTTGTAGGCAAGCGAAGTTTGCGTGCGCGCCGCCACCGCAAATTGCCCCATATAATCCCCCGTTTGCGGGGTGTAGGACACGCCGTCGGCGCATTGCTCAAAGCTTACCGAAGCCATCACGTAGGGCTCGACGGTTATCGTAACGGTGATGTTGCGCTCGGCAACGCCCAGCGTATTGTATACGCCCACGTCGATGGAATATTTGCCGCCGAGAGCATAGAGTTTGTCGTGCAAGGCGGCTACAAGGGCGGCGTTGGTATAGGGCGCGCCCGTGCCCGGATCGCGCACACCACCCTCGGCGTGCGTGCGGTTTTTGATGGAACCGATATCCCAATGCCACTCGTCCACCGCGTCCACTTGTATGCCGTTGGCGGTAAGGAAGACGGGTGCGGCGTTGTCGTAGGTGGCGCCGTCGAAGGGATCGTAGGGGGCCGTACCATAGGTGCGCAAGGTCAAATAGGTTGCCGCGTCGCGCACGGTGGTGATCTTGGCGCCGTCCAAGCGCAAGGTATAGGTGCCCGCCAAGGTGTAGGTGGCCACGCCGTCGCCATAACTATCGAGAGGCACCAGATGGCCAAAGAAGTTTTGGACGGCGGGCACCAGGGTATAGTCCGAATAGGTGCCGTCCTCGCGGTCGGGCGTAGACCAATCGGCATCGTCAAGCGCGGCGCCGCCGTGCAACCACACCAGGGATAGGTCGCGCACGGTATTGCCCACCGTCACCTTGACGTAGCGGAAAGAACGCACCACGTCCAAAGGCGCCACGTCCTCGCTGTAGCGAGCAAAGCCAAAGACCTTGCCGTTGAGTTTGGCGGCATAGGTGGGCACCTCGTTGACTTCCACCGCGGAGGGGCGGCTGCAATCCACGCCGAAATCGAGATTGACGCGTTGCCCCAGCACCGTGCAATAGGCGGTGACCATTTGGCTGCCACTGCCCAAGGTCGGCTCGTGCTCGAACGCCCACTCGGCGTCAAAGTCCTCCAAACGCACCGTCATACGACGGGTATTGGCGCTGCCGTCGCCCAATGCCACGTCTATTTGGTCGGGCAAATTGTAGGCGTCGAAATAGGAAACGCCGTTGTGGCGCACCGAGGTGGTGAGCGCCAGCGATTGATCGCCAACGTTTATCGTTTCCACGCCGAATTCGACAAAGCGGTCGGCGCCGAAGACCAAACGGACGGCACGGTCGGCACCCAACGTAACGCGCACGGCTTGCACGCCCAAGTCCTTGGGCAAAGCCGCGTCGCTTTGCGCCGTCAGCACGTTGCCCAGTTTGGCAAGCAAGGCGTCCAGCCCCGCCGCGCCAAAGGTAAAGGATAGGCTCGATTGGGTATTGGCTATGACGCAATCGCTCACCTCGCGCACTTCGACGTTGCCGTTGATGGCGCGCACAAAGTCGACGTAGCGCATCTCATCCTTTAGGGTAAGGCTGCGCACACGGGTGGTTTCGCCCGAGGAAGGCAAAACGACGTACAGGCGGTTGGGCGTATCGGCGTGGTAGTACAGCGAGCAAACGCGCTCGTTGCGGTTGGTATCGAAATCGACCGAGATCACGTTGATTTTGCCATCGCCCGCCACGTTGGCGGCAAAGTTGTAGTAGTAGATCTCCCGCGTGCCCAGGTCTATATCCTCGCCCGAAACAGAGGACAGGAATGCGCCGAGCAGCGCGGTATTGCCGTTGGCTTGGGTGTAGCTGCGCACCACGCCGCCCATCACGGGGGTGATGTTGTCGGCAGTGAGCGGATCTACGCAATTATCCAACCACAAGGGGGTGGCTATGCCCACGGCAGGCCCTACGGTGGGGTTGTTGGCCGCCAAAGTAACGTCGCAGCCCCACACGGACGCCTTGGCCGTGAGGGTACGGAAAGTGTTGTTTTGGGTGTTGATCACCACGTGCACGTCCTCTATGTCCAGCGGAGGCAAGGTGAGCAACGCGCCGCCCGTCAACGTTTGCTGCAAAACGTTGTACAATTTGACAAAGTTGCCGCCGTTCAGCGTGTAGGACACTTCCTCTTGCCGTGCGTTGCGGTCCACCAGCAGATCGAGTATGATGTCGCGGTAGTCGGTGGCACCGAGGCTGGTAGCCTCGCGCGTGCGGTCAAACCCCGCGGCCACGCGCTGCAATTCGGCGGCGCTCAGACGCCAACTGCCGAGGTTGAGCCCCGACAAATCCACGTACAGCACGTCGCTGTTGTAGTAGAACGCGGCGCGGCGCGTGCGGTCTTGTTGATCGGTCAAGACGAGGCTTGCCGTCCACTTGCCCGACAAATCCACGTTGCTTTGCACGCTGACGTCCCACGCGTAGGTGTATGAGTTGAAAGAGGTGATGGCGGGTTGCGAAAACAGTTGCACGGGCATAGCCGAACTGTTGACTTGCGCCTTCAAAGTGCCCAATAGACTGAGGTTGGCGGGGTGGTAGTAGCGGAACGAGCCCAAGTTGTCGGGCATGGCAATGCGGTATTGCGCCTGCGTTTTGGCGCCGTCGGTCAGTACTTCGCACCGAAAAGTTTGCAAACTCTTGGTGACGGTTTGGTCGCCGGTGGTCGTCAGCACTTTGGCCGACTCGAACACTTCGCCCACGCCTTCTTGGTTGCGGGTGACGAAGGCAATTTTGGTGGTGCTTGCGCTATTCACCTTGTCCAACCCCAGCAAGCGGGTCATGTCGGCAACGTTCAGCAAACCGGTCTGCGACACCAGATAGCCCACGCACGTGCCTATGGAAGCGTAGTCTACCGTAAAGGTATAGGTCACCGCGTCGCCCTCGGCCACGCGTTCGCATTCGGCAAACACGCGGTCGCCCAAGGCGGGCAACAACTGCAAAATGGAGGCGATCTGGCCGCGTTCGGCCGATGTCGTCAGGGTGGAGGCGATCTGCGACAAGGACACGTTGGGCACGCTGGCACGATCTACGGCGGGCTGTTTGTTGACGTACAGCGTGCCGCCTTGGTAGTAGACCTCGCACGAGATGATGTTTTGAATATCGGTGTAGCGACGGAAGGACAACGTGCTGTTTTGGTCGTCGTCCAAGTCGAGCATAGCGGCAAAGTCGTACACTTCGTTGTAGACGTCCTCACCCTCGTCCACCACAAACCGCAACGCCAAATACACGTTTTCGGCGCCCGAGAGCGACACCGCCTTTTGAATGGCGGCGCCCACGGCCGTGGTGCCTTGCGAAACGTCGTAGATGGTCTTTACGGTGGGGTCATCGTCGGGCTTGCGGCAAGCGGCCAATACCACCGCCACAACCAGGAGCAACACTACAACTGCTATCAAAAGTCGTTTTTTCATAAAGCCTCCGTTGATATCGCGCCTAAGCGATAGCGCGCCTAAGCGCGAACACGTACGCGTTTGGTGCGTACAAAAATACATTATATATCATACCGCAACACACCCCGCCCTGTCAATAGGGATTTTTTGGCAAGCGCACCCCCGTTGCGTAAGCTTGCGGCAAGCCAAGAATAGGCGATCCGACAAAAAGAAACGAAACGGCCGCAGCCGAAGCGCAGGAGAACCGGCATACCTCAGCGCAAATCAAAAAATTGTTCGGCGCGCGTTGTCATAAGCAAAATCGGCGCCTATATATAAATCATTCCCTTGAAGACGCCTCGCCGCCATACTTCTTAGCCCGATCTCGGCTGCAAGGCGCACCATGCGCCCGCACACTGCAAATGTGCGGGATTGCACGGGAAAAAGCCATCACGCGTGCAAGCTTTGCGCCCCCTTGCGCCGCCACGAAACGTGGGTCGACCCCATTCGACAAAAAGCGATCCCGGCCAAGTCAAAAAAAGCGCGCCAATCGGTTGACAAAACGCCCCGAACGGCGTAAACTATATATATCGTCGCGGAGTAGAGCAGTCGGTAGCTCGTCGGGCTCATAACCCGGAGGTCGAAGGTTCGAGTCCTTCCTCCGCAACCAAACATAGCAAAGGAGAGATAGGTTTTATCTCTCCTTTGTTTTTCTATACATCGGATATCGAATGGAAACCGTCGTCAACAATCGGCGGCCGTGCTTTGCGCTTCGGCGTCAAAAAACTCTACCGCGGTCGGAATGCCCCAAAAGTCAAGCGGTCGGAATATCCCAAAAGTCAAACGGAAATAAAAACTTCGAAGGGGAGCCTCAAATGCAAGTAGGGTTTTTGTTGACCCGAAAAAGACGGCCGATATGGTGCGCTATCGGCGAAGAATGGGCACGGCGGCAAGAAAGTCGTGCAAGCCACGAGGCGCCAAAGCGACGTCGTCGAGGTTGGTGTCGCCGAGCAGCACCGTCTTGTTGGTGCCGTGGTAGTCGCTACCGGCCGTAACGAACAAATGGTAGCGTGCGGCAAAATCGAGCATTTCGTTTTGCAATTTGGGCGAAAATCCCGAATAGAACGCCTCTACGCCGCGCAAGCCGAACGCCATCAGTTTTTGCAGCCGCTTGTCCATATCGTCGCCCACGACGCACTCGTCGCCGCGCCCGTACGAGGGGTGCGCCAACACGGGTATACCGCCCGCGGCAATGATGGCGGATATGGCCTCTTCGGGGCGGATATACTCGCTGCGAATGTGAAATTGGTTGAGATAGCGTTTGATGGCCTCGTTGAGATCGGCTGCGTAGCCGTAGCGCACCATCAAGTTGCCTATATGCGGCTTGCCGGGGTTATCCAGCGCGTACAACGCGCGTTTGTCCTCCTCGGCAAAGGCAAAGCCGAATTCACGCTCGATATAGTCGAGCCTACGTTGCAATTTGCCGACGCGCAGACCGTGCCCTTTGTCCACAATGGCGCGTACCGACGCGGCCATGGGATCGTAGCCATAGCCCAACACGTGATATTGCCCCTCTTCGTCTCGACACGAAAACTCTACGCCCGCAACAAACGCAGGGTCGCCCGCTTGCAAGCTATCCATGATGGCCACGCAGCCTTTGGTGGCGTCGTGGTCGGTCAACGAAAAGAGGTCTATGCCGGCGGCCTTAACGCTTTGCACGATGGCGGCGGGCGTATCGGTGCCGTCGGACACGGTGCTGTGCATATGCAAGTCGATCTTATGCCAATCCATCATTTAACCCCCTTTTTGAGACGCAAGATATTTTTGCCGCCCTCGTAGGTATAGGACACGTCGTCCATCATCTGCTTTGTCATAAAAATGCCCAGTCCGCCCTCGTCGCGCTCCTCGGCCGTGAGGGACACGTCGGGGTCGCTCGCTTGGGTGGGGTCGAAGGGGTTGCCATTGTCCATAAAGGTGATGGTCACCACCAAGGGGTCGTCGGCTACTTCCACCTTGACCGAAGCCAGTCCGCGCCCGGGCTTGTAGGCGTAGTTGGCGATATTGACAAAAATCTCCTCGGCGGCTATGGACAACTGCATCTTGATCTTGGGCGAACAGCCCGCCGTCGTCAAATGCCGATCGATAAAGTCGAGCACCGTAGGCAAATTGGCGCCGTCGGCCTCTATCTCCAGCACGTTGGGCAAAAATTCCAAGGTGTCCACTTTGTCCAAGAGCGCGACGAGGTTCTTTGTCCACAAATCGAGCTCGGCCTTTTCGTGCGGGTCGTCCAACCCGCCGCGGCGAATGGAGCGGCGTATCAGGCGGGTGTAGCCCACCACGCGCGCCTTGTCTTGTACCTCGCGCAACACGTCGGGGTCATCGGTGCCCAAATAGGCCGCCAAAAACTTGCGCCAAAAGGTTTGGGAAGTTTGCAAATCAAACCCCTGAAAGCGTAGCACCGTTTCGGGGTCGTACTCCGAAAAGCCAATGAACGAGTTGTAGGTGCAACCCAACTCGAATATGGGGTGGCCGACCGACAGCGTATCCATATCGATGATCAGCACTTCGTCGCCCTGCAACTCGAGGTTTTTGGTGTGGTAGTCGCCGTGTATCATGTGGTCGTCGTAGGGCACCGCCTCTATGAGCGCCACCAACTTGTCGCCGGCCTCGGCGGGCAGATAGCCGCGCACGAATTGCGCCCAATCCAGCACCTTGGCGCGCATATCGGGCAATTTGCCGCGCGGAACCAACGTGTTGTGTATGCGTTTGAGCATGGTGGCAAACTCGTTGACGCACCAATCTATCTTGTCGGGCGAGTCTACGAGAATTTTGGAAAAGGAACTGGCGTTGAGCAACTCGAACACCGAGCCGTACGTATCGCCGACCTTGACCACGTCGTAGGATATGGCGGTGGGAATGCCCAACACCAACGCCAATCGAGCCACTTCGCGCTCGTGTTGTATCTCGGCCAAAGCGTCGGCATTGCGATACACCTTGACCACGTTGTCGCGGTCGATGCGGTAGATGATGCCGTTGGCGCCGCGCCCTATCTCCTCGCACCCCTCGACGGACACTTGGCGATAGGCCTTGACCACGTCTATCATTTGGGTGAACCCGGTCATATCCAATATTTCGTACACGTCGCTGTTGACGTTGACGATGCGCATATCGTGGTGGGTCTTGCGCAAATGCAACAATATGCGCAACCCCGCGCTGGATATATAGGACAGCCCCGCGGCGTCCAGCACCAAAGGCAAGGCGCGATGCGGGCCGATAAATTGCAATATCTCCGCCTCAACGGAGGGCGCGTTGTTGGAGTCGATCCTACCCGACAGATTGATGACCACTTCGTTTTCGACGACGGTGCCGTTGATTTCGTTCATAGATATCTCCTTTGCGTGTATGGTAAGCGAACGCTTGCGCTACCAGTATACCACACTCGACGGAATTTGCCCAGCATATTGCAAACCGCTGCGCAAAATAGTTTTTTGTGTAGCGCCGCCACCCCCGCAAAAGGCAGTGCGGCGGCGTTTTGCCCGCAATTCGTCCATTTCGGTTGGAAACCAAGGCGTTTTGCTATATAATGATAAGGAAAAAGCGCGCCGAAAGCAACCGCGCTCGGCCGCGGCGAAGGAGACCCGAATGAAAGCGATCTGCGTAGACGACGATAAAGAGGCATTGGCGACAACGGTGGCACTTTGCCGCGCGTTGCCCATCTTGGACGATACACAAGGCTTTGCCGACGCCACGCAAGCCTTGCAATACCTACGCCAAAACCCCGTGGACGTCGCCATTCTCGACGTGGACGAGGGGCTCGACGGTTTGGCGTTGGCTAGCGAGATACAAGCGTTGACCCCCGACGTGCCCATTCTCTTTTTGACCGATCGCGCGCAATATGCGCTGGAAGCATTTCGCATACACGCCGTGGGCTATATGCTCAAGCCCGTATCCCCCGATAGGCTTGCCGACGAGGTGCAATACGCGCTGCGTCAGCGGCCCAATGCGGCAAAGGAGCGCGTTTTTGCGCGCACCTTCGGCGAATTCGACCTGCTGATAGACGGCCGCCCCATCGCGTTTGCGCGCGCAAAAGCCAAAGAATTGCTGGCGTTTTTGGTAGATAGGCAAGGCGGCTTCGTTACGCGCGCCACCGTGGCGGCCGCGTTGTGGGAAGACGGCCAGTACGACCGCTCCAAGCAAAAGTATTTGGACGTGATCATTCGCAGCCTGCGGCAGACGTTGCAAGAGCACGACGCAGCGAGCGTCATCGAGCAAAAACGCGGCAATCTGCGCGTTTGCCCCGACCGTTTCGACTGCGACCTCTACCGCTTTTTTGCGGGCGAAACGACGGAAGTGTATAGGGGCGAATATATGAACGGCTACTATTGGGCCAACCTCAGCGAAGCCTACCTCGACCGCGTCAAAGAAGAACGCGCCGCGCGGCGCTAGCCAAAGGGGACCCCTCGGCCGACGTCTACGCACCCAAAACCTCACTTTTTGGCACGTTGCCCATATTGTTGGACATTTGATGGACATACGGGCGTACAATGCCAGTACTCTACAATAAGGAGAATACTCATGCCGTTTCTACAACAATTCGAACAATTCCAAAACGTATCCCCCGCCGTGCAATGGGCGATCTTTATCGTCGGTTGCCTGATCGTGGTGGTAGGCGCCATATCGGTGTGCATTTCGTTATGGCTATCCATCAAATATTTCGTCTACAATCGCAGAATGAATTCGCGCGGGTTGTCGGGCAAAGACGCGGCGCGCCGCATTTTGGACAAGCACGGCTTGCAACACATCAAAGTGTCGGTCGTCGGCTCTATGTTGTTTGGCAACAGCTACTCGCACTATTTCAAAAAGGTGCGTTTAAGAAGGCTGACCACCAAAAAGCCCAGCATTACGTCGCTGGCCATGGGCGCGGAAAAGTCGGCTTTGGCCATTTTGGACAAAGAGGGCGATAAGGATATGCGCACGCGCGTGGTCCTCACGCCGCTGATGTATCTAGGACCTTTCGCCTTTGTGCCCATCGTCGCCATCGGCGTGGCCATCGACGTGATCCTATTCAGCTTTACGGGTGTGGCCACCACGATAGCCGCCGTGCTCGGCTTGGGCATATACTCGATCTCCTTCGTCCTGTCCGTCATGACCCTCAAAACCGAAAAGAAAGCGCAAGACCGCGCTTGCACCATATTGAAGCAAGAGGACATGGCCACCGACGAAGAGATAGAGATGATGCGCCAATTGTTCAAACTGTACAATATCCAATACATCAACGATATCGTGCTGGAGTTTTTGCAACTGCTGATGCGCATTCTGCAGATCATCGCCAAAGTGCAAAGCAGCAATTCCGCCTCCAACAACTAACGCGCCACGGCGCGTAGCGCGATAGCAGTCGCCCCTATGGGCGGCTACTTGCCCCAAAGCCTTGTCGAACGCGTTTTCGGCAAGGTTTTTGGTTGCCGAGGAGAGGGCACGCCCATCGTCACAGCCTGCGACGCAAACAAAAGGCGGCCGTTTGACAAAAAACGTCCAAAACGCTTGCGCAAGGCGGCGACGGGTGTATAATCAAATAAAACGAAGCAAACGCAAAGGAAGGAAACATGACAGAGAATGCGATCGACTGTGGATTTAGCATAGGCAAACATTGGTTTCGCTACCGTGCCGCGGCCATCATCGTAGAGGACGGCGCCGTACTGTTTGCCGGCAACCGCAACGAGGACTACATCTATTCGGTAGGCGGCGGCGTGCACGTCGGCGAGCGCTCCGAGGACGCCGTTCGGCGCGAAGTATGCGAAGAAACCGGCGTGCAATACGAAGTGGACCGCCTGGCCGTGATACACGAAAACTTCTTCGACGGACACGGCGGCGAATGGGAAGGGCTGGAATGCCACGAGGTGTGTTTTTACTATTTGATGAAACCCCGCGGCAGCCGCGAATTGCACGCCGACAGCTACACGCACGGCGTACCCGAAACGATGCATTGGATACCCTTGGCCGAATTGGGCGAAGTGCGCGCATACCCCGCCTTTTTGGGCGAATACTTGGCGCAAATGCCCGACCAAGTGTGGCATATCGTCAGCGACGAACGCAAAAAACTATGAGCAAAACGCCCCAAAAACGCCCCCTGAAGGGCAATAGCCTATGGGCATTTCCCGACGACTACACCGTGGTGGACGTGGAGACCAACACCGTGGTGGACGGCGTCATCGACCTCATCGAAGTGTCCGCCCTGCGCGTGCGCGACAATCACCCCGTAGCCTCATTCAGCTCGCTGGTGCGGCCGCACCAACCCATAGATTGGTTTATACGCCGCCTGACGGGCATCACCGACGATATGGTGGCCTTGGCGCCCTTCCCCGCCGACGTGTTGCCCCAATTCTACGCCTTTGTGGCGGGGGACGTGTTGGTGGGGCACAACGTCAACTACGACGTGTGCGTGCTGTACGACAACCTCGAGCGCTACTGTTGCACCCCGCTTGCCAACGACTACGTGGACGTGCTGCGCCTATCGCGCAAGTTGTTGCCCGACCTCGAAAGCCACAAACAAACGGCGCTGGCCGCCTATTTCGGATTTGATACGACGGGCGCGCACCGCGCCATGACCGATTGCGAGTTGTGCCATCAAAACTACCAAAAGTGCAAGGAATTGGCAAAAAATTGCCCCTGAATCGCGCATTTTTGTGCAAAAAAAGCGTCGCACCCCGTTTGGCAAATTGACTTGCCTTTTTGCGTTGTGATATAGTTGAACTATAAAGCGTTTGAGCGAAAACAAGTAGACCCGTCCATTGCCTTAGAGAGAAGTGCCGGTGGCTGCAAGGCACGAAGGGTGGCGGTGCTCGAATACATTTCGCGAGTTGCGTACCGAAAGGCAACGAGTAGGCTACGACGGGTATCGCCCGTGATAGCGACGGGGCACCCTATGGGGGCTCCACGAGGTGGGGATAGCGATATTCCCACGAAAAGAGGTGGTACCACGGCTATGTCGTCCTCTTTCGCATATAGACCACGGTCTTTTGGCGAGAGAGGTTTTTTGTTGCCAAAGGCCGCCGTGCATACGCACGAAAGGAGTTGTTATGAATACTATGTTAGCGGCTACGCGCACCACGGGCGGTATCGTCCTGATGGCGGTGATGATCGTCCTCTTTTTTGCGGTGATGGTATACGTGGGCATCTATTGCCGCCGCAAGGCCAAGGACGTCAACGGCTTTGTGCTGGGCGGCAGATCGGTCGGCCCGTGGCTCACGGCGTTCACCTACGGCACGTCCTATTTCAGCGCGGTCATTTTTATAGGCTACGCCGGCCAATTCGGCTATCTGTTCGGCGTGGCCAGCACCTGGATAGGCATAGGCAACGCGGTCATCGGCTCGCTGCTGGCTTGGGTCATATTGGGGCGGCGCACCCGCGTGATGACGCAATCGCTGGACACCAAGACGATGCCCGAGTTTTTCGGCAAACGCTACGGCTCCAATGCCCTCAAAATAGCCTCGTCCATCATCGTGTTCATCTTTCTCATTCCCTACACGGCATCGCTGTTCAACGGTCTGTCGCGCCTATTTACGGTGGCGTTCGGCTTTAGCAACGAAAACCTCGCCTACGTCATCATCGTGTGCGTCATGGCGTTGCTCACGGGCGTGTACGTGCTGGCGGGCGGCTATATGGCCACGGCCATCAACGACTTTATACAGGGCATCATCATGCTCATCGGCATCGTGGCGGTCATAGCGGCCGTGTTGTCCGCCAACGGCGGCCTTACGGGCTCTATGGCGGCTTTGGCCGAGTCGGCGGGCTGGCAATACAGCTCCTTCTTCGGCGCTATGCCCATCTTTTTGGGGTTCGTCATCGTGCTCACCTCGCTGGGCACTTGGGGCTTGCCCCAAATGGTCAACAAATTCTACGCCATCAAGAGCGAAAACGATATCCGCAAGGGCACCATCATCTCCACCATATTTGCCGTGATAGTGGCCGGAGGGTGCTATTTTTTGGGCGGCTTCGGCCGACTGTTCGTGCCCGCCGCCACCGACTTCGACTCCATTGTGCCCTCTATGCTCGAGCAAGCCGTGCACAGCGACTTTTTGATGGGCATCGTAGTCATCTTGGTGCTGTCGGCCAGTATGTCCACTCTATCTAGTCTGGTGCTCACTTCCTCCTCTACCCTTACGCTGGATCTCATCAAAGGACACATCGTCCCCAAAGAAAAGATGACCGAAAAGAAGCAAATGCTCATCATGCGCATATTCCTCGCTTTCTTCATCGTGGTCAGCGCTACCATCGCCATCGTGCAAAAAATATACAACTTCAGCGAAATCGCCTCCTTGATGGGCATCAGTTGGGGCGCATTGGCGGGCGCGTTCTTGGCGCCGTTCCTATACGGTTTGTACAGCAAAAAGATCACCCGCGCCTCGGTGTGGACCTCTTTCGTAGCGGGCGTCAGCATAATGATCTTCTCCCTTGTGTACAAATTGGCGGGCTGGACGTTTATGCGAGTTGCGTTTGCCTCGGGTGAAACGCTCGACTTTGCCAACGCCGTGGTGATGGGCGCCATCTCGATGGTGGCGGGCATCGTGCTGGTGCCTTTGGTCAGCCTTTGCACCTACCGACACGAGGTCAAAACCGGCAAACTCGACCCGGCCGCAACCGACCGCCTATTCGACTGCTTCCGCGGCACCGTTACCGTCATGCGCAAGGACTCGTTGGGCACAGCGGAGGCCGACGCCACCCCCGCCGACGTAGCGCAAAGCGAAGCCGCCGCGATACCAACCGACAAAAACTAAACCGCACAAACAAATATCCCTCGGGCCACCCGAGGGATATTTGTTTGTATTGGGTTTCTAGTAGGCAAACGTCAGCGTTATTTTGGCGTTCGAAGCCGTCCAGCTGTCTTCTTTTTTGCCATTTGCGCCACAGAACAAATAGAATTTATCCGCCAAATCCAGCAAGGTCAAATTTACTTTGAAATCCGCGGCAAACGTACCCGAACCTTTTTTGCCGGCCACCGTTTCAATATCATCTTTAGGGTATAGCAAAACGTCGCCGGAAAATTGGTGAGTATAATCTTTCCAGTTGTACGAAGGAGAAGATTGATTGGTCAAATATACCTCTTGGTATCCGTCATCTATTTCGGTTATATACAGCGACAAAGAAATCTTCACGATCTTAGAGCCTTCGTGATTGCGCAATATTTCTTTTACTTCGCTCAAATCAAACTCCAGATAACTATCCTTCGAATCATCTTTCACATCTACCGAGTCTGTCGTCGACTTTAATTCGAGCGTCGCAGGCGCATAGTCGATAACGTCCGTTTTAGGCGTATCGGGATATGCTTTTGTGGGCGCACTCAACGTATTGATCAATTGCGGATCGAATTCAAAATCGCTTATACGCTTACTATTATTTGGGAGCCTATCGTTTTCCGTATATTCAATCAACGTAATAAACCCATCTATCGGTACGGCTTTATATTCGATTGCAATTTGGCCGCTCTCTATATTTTTCTTGGCATAGGCGTATACGTTGTAATCTTTTGCGCGAGATATGCGGTACGTGCCCGGTGCGCAAGAACGGTCAAAGGTCAATTCGATCGTTTGCGATTCGGATAACGTGGTCTCCTCTTTGTTGGTGTTCGTACTACTCGTAGTGGTCGTTTGCGTGTCCGAATTGAACTGCATACCCAAACTGAGGCCGACTTTATTACTAAAGAGTTCCGCCACACCGGCTTCGTGCTCAACGCTAAAATTAAACCCGGCCACATGGTCGTCATATGTCAGCCGACTGACAACTTTTGACATAGACGTTTCTACGCTTCTTGTTGTAATTTTGGTCAGCGTACACTCTCGCCGGAAAGCAACTTGGTTCGCTTGGTATTCGATAATTTCGGGGTCACCAAGGGGTACGTTCAATACTGTGCCCAAAGAAATGCAGTAATAATAGTCCGTATCGTCGTAATACGCATCGACGACGTGTAGCGAGTTTTCCGACTCCGTCTCTTCGGGCGCAAACAAATATTCCGTTTTTAACATTTGGGCACTTACCGTAACGCTTGTTACTTCTTCTTGCGCGACGTCGTTCTCTGTACAAGCGGGCAACGCACAAGTCGCCAACAAAATTGCGCAGATGAAAATGGAAATAATTGTTTTTTTCATATACTTTCCTCCTTTGTAAAAGTTTGCAATGCCATAGTATCACATATGTAACTGGCCGTCAATACACTTGTTGTTTATTTACACAGCTTTTGTGTAATATTCTATATGTATAGACGTATTAAAAAGTATTGAAGAACTGCGCACAAAAAGAGGTTGGAGCCTATATAAATTGGCGGAAGAGGCGGGGCTGTCGCAGTCTGCCCTATCCAATATGTACGCACGAGAGACGCTGCCCTCGTTGGGTACACTATTCAACATTTGTGACGCACTCGGCATTAGCCCTTCGGATTTTTTTCGAGAAGATACGTCCGACGAAAACACGACGGAAGAAGAAGCATTGCTAAACAACTATAGAAGGTTATCAAAGGAAAGCAAAACTTTATTGTCCGAACTGGCAAAAAAGCTGATATAACCGAGCGCGATCGAGCGAGAATATCCCTATTTGGTAAAATAAAAAACAACCAAAGCCGAGCGCGCCTACAGGCATTCGGCGTTGCTTTGGGCCTAATTGGCGGCAGCGGCGGGGAAAGACCGCCTGCAATCGGCAACGCCCATAGCGGCGATCCAAAGATAGCATATCGTTTTGGGCAACATAAGCATACCCACCCACGAGGCGGCCGAGGCAAACAGCACCACGGGTATATAAAAGCCGAAGGACAGCACGATGGCCAGCCACAACAGGCGGTAGGGTTTGCGCCCGCCGAGGTGCACGAAGGACAGCACGATGACCAAAATGCCCAACACGACGAAGGGAATATTGCGCCAAACGCCCCACAGTAGAGGGGAAGCATTGGTCGTCCACCGGTTTTGGGGCATAGCGCACAGCACCACGCGCGCCACCACCAGCGCGGCCACGGACAAGTCCAAAGCGAGGGGACGTTTTTGCCCCGTCAAGCGATAGAGAAACGCATAGGCCAACACATAAAACACCGTCATCGTGATGGACGTGATCAGTTTGCCCACGCCCAGCCAATAGGCCAAATGCGCATCGGGCGCGTCGAGGGTGCCCGCAAACAGCCCCATGGCGCGCGGCACCAAATGAAACGCGTCGCCCGCGCCCAGCAATACGCACGCCAACCCGAACAAGACGAAATGGCGCGTTTCTTTTCGACGACCTTTGACGATCATATAGACGCCCGCGGCCAAAATCAGCACCAAATACACCGCGTAAAATCCCGTTTCCATATACTTGCGCATACCACACCTCGCTGCAATTCTACCATAGTATACCATCTGCTATCCCGCTTTGCAACGTTTGTCCGCATTTTTGCGCACGCGGCGGCGCTATTGCCCCTATTTTTGCATATTGTGCGGCAAGGGCTTGTGCGGTCGGGTGTTTTTTTGCTACAATACAAGCAACGCTTGCCCCTTGGGGCAAATCGAGGTGAACTATGAGCAAACGATGCGTTATTCTATCGGGCGGGCCCTACTATGCGGGCGCAACGGCGGCGGACGGCGACTACGTTATCGCCTGCGACTTGGGCTATGGCCACGCTCTGAAGGCAGGCATACGCCCCGACCTTGTTATCGGTGACTTCGACTCGTACCGCGGCACGGTAGACCCGGCTTTGGCCGTCATACCGCTGCCCGTTGCAAAGGACGATACCGACACGGGGTATGCCCTGCGCTACGCCCTCGACAGAGGGTTTGACGACATAGTCATACACTATGCGCTGGGCGCCCGGCTCGACCATACGTTGGCCAACCTGCAATCGGCCATGGCGGCCGCGCAAAGCGGCGCCTCCATCACGCTATGCGGCGCGGCCGAAACGGTGCGACTGGTGTCCCACGGTAGCTTGACTTTTGGCGTGCGGCGCGGCCAAGCCCTATCGGTGCTGGCCCTCACCGACGTGTGCCGCGACGTGTGCATAGAGGGCGCAGCCTATCCTCTGCGCCATGCCGAGCTACGGTCCGACTACCCCTTGGGCGTGAGCAACCAAGCCGAGGGCGACGTGACCGTATCGGTGGGCGACGGAGTGCTGTTTGTGTCGCTATGCGAGGCATAGAACGATGGGCGCCGAACGGCGAATTTTGCGTCAACTATTTACTTTTTAGCATAAATGTTATATAATAAGAAATAGTTTGGCATAATCAGCAACGTGAGCGCCGCACTTGGCCAAACGAGGGCAGCGCATCGGCCGACAGGCGAACGATTTATTATGGAGAGCATTCGTACCCCCAAACAACAGCGCGCTATCGACACAAAAAACCGCATCATTCGTGCCGGTTATGAGCTGTTTGCGCAAAAAGGTTACTACAATACCAACACCGCCGAGATAGCCAAGCAAGCGGGCGTTTCGACGGGCATCGTCTACGGCTATTTTCACGACAAACGCGACATACTGATCGACGTGCTGGATATCTATATCGACCAAGCTTACGCGCCCATTTTTGCGGTGCTGGACCAATTCGTCGCGCCGCTCGACTTCGGTACCGTGCTACCCCAAGTGCTGGACGCAGCCGTCAAGGTGCACCGCGACAACGCCGCCATGCACGAAACACTGCACGCCCTCACCTCGCAAGACAAGGCGGTAGAGGACAAGTTTTTGGCCTTGGAAGAGGAGGTTACCAGCCGCATGACCGCCGCGCTCCAAGAGGCGGGATACCACAGCGACCATTTGTTCGAGAAGGTACACTGGGCCATGGATTCGGTGCAATCCTTTGCGCACGAGTGCGTATTCGACCAACACGGATACATAGACTACGACGCGCTGCGTAGCATCGTCGAAAGCACTCTGCTCAACCTGTTTGTCTAAGGAGGCAGTATGAAACGTAGCCTGTTTTGTTTGACGACGATTCTGGTTTGCATTGCGTGCCTTGCGCTATCCGCCTGCGGCGAACGGCCCTCCGCGCTCACCCCCCAACAAAAAGCCGACGCCGCCGTAGACGCGACGATGACGGCCACCGCCGACTACACCTTTGCCGAGGGCAAAGCGGACGACGCTTTGGTGCTTGCGCGCGAAGGGGACGCCGATATGTATATAGTGGCGCACGCCGACGAGGGCGACAAATTGATATACGTCTACCAAGACGTGTACTACGGCGAGGGCGAGCCGCAACAAAACGCCTACCGCTATATCGACGTATATATGCCCACCGCCCAAGAGAAATTGGACCCCGACACCCCCGTGTTTTTGTATTTGCACGGCGGCGGCTGGGTGGCCGGTAGCCGCAAAGAGGAGCAACTATCCCTGATGCCCTACGTCGCCTCTATGGGCATGGTGGTGGTTTCTATGGAGTACGCATTGTGGTTTGGCCTCAATCAAATGGACATCACGCCTTTGGGCGTATATGGGTGGCAGACCTACGGAATGACGCAGATCATCAACACCGTGCTGGCAAACGAACACCCCGTATCGGTGGACGATATGATGGCGGACATCACTGCCTGCATCACCTTTTTGCGCGACGTCTATCTGCCCTCGCTGGGGCTCAACGCCACCAAGATAGGCATAGGCGGATATTCGGCCGGCGGGCACTTGTCCTCGCTGTACGCCTACAAATACGCACAAGAGTCTCCCATGCCGTTGGCATATCTGATGGACTTGGTGGGGCCCGTCAAACTGACGGACGACAACTATATGCGACTATTGGACTTGCTGACGGGGCACACCCAAGACGAGACGGGCGCCATAGACGATACCTTGTCGTTTTTGCAACCCATGCTCGCCGACCTTGCGCCCGCTTTGGGCGGCATTTTGGGCGAGGACGGCCCCGTGGATATTTCCACCGAGGAGGGGTATGCGCAAGCCATCGCCAAGATACACACCTACCAGCCCATCGACTATTTGAATGCCGACAGCCTGCCCACCATCATTTGCTATGCGCGCCAACACGACCACAGCCCTTTGGCGGAGGCGTTGTTCCAATGCGAATTCGACGACTTTATCCCCATCACCGTGTACCAAGCCATATCGGCCAAACTGGACGAGGTGGGCGTGGTGCATAGCGACGTTTTGTTTGATGATCTCACCCACAACAGCATAGGCTATAGTCAAAAATCGGACAAGTGGATGGCCACGGCCATAGCCGCCTATGCCTCGCTATATTGCGACTGATATGAAAGACACGTTCAACAAAGAAACCATTAGCTTTTATTTGGTGGCACTCGCCGCATATATGGCGGCGATAGCCGCCGCTTGCGGCACGGCGTTTTGTCGCAACACGGGAGGCTTAGCCGTGGGCTTCGCGCTGGTGTTGCCCGCCTTTTTGGTTGGGTGCTACGGCTTTGCCTACCCCTCCCCCCTCAACAAGTTGCGTTGCCGCTTTATGTTGGGCAGCGTGTTTACGCTGGGCGTGCTGTTTGCCGCCTTGTTCGTTGCCGTCGATTTGGCGGGAGTCAATGTCGCGCTATACAACGCCTACGGCGCATTTCAGCCCAACGCCATGGGCATTTTGCTCATCGTATACGCCGCATTGGGGCTGTTGGTAGCGGCCACCACCACCGCACGGGTGGTTTTGCACGCTTTCGGCAAATCGCTCAACGACGCCGAAAGGCGTTTGGCCGCGCAATCGGTCGACGGCAAATCGCTCAACGACGCCCCCGCGGACGTAACGCCCCGCGTTGTGGACGAAAGGCAGGTGTTGGCCAAGGCCGACCAAGAAGTGCGCCTCAACCGCATGAGCGTGGTGCCCGCAGAAGACGCCGCCCCCGTGGTGACCCCCCAAGCCGCACGCGAAATAGCCGCGAAAAACCGCGAGGAAAAACTGCGCGCCGAGCAAAACCATGCCGCCGAAGTAAGAGCCGATATCTTGGCGCAGACGACGCTCGAACCGACGCCGCAAGAGGAGCGGCCCGCGCGTGAGGCCCCCGCGGCCATATTGGATCCCGAGCCGCATGAGGAGCGACCCGCCGAGGCGCAGACGGCACGCACCATTTTGGCGCAACCCGAGCCTATCGAGGCGGACGGCGACGTGATTTATGCGCAAACCGACGACGTGGACGACGAGCCCGTGGTGGAGGTGGAAATGGCAAAAGGCGAAGTTTTGGTCAACGAAGACCTGCGCACCGAGACGGCAGCGCACCGCCCGCGCCAAAAAGACGCACCCTCCAACGACGACCTCTACACCGACTTTGCCTACACCGATAGGCGCGACGACACGCATTGAACGAACCTATGGGCACGCACGACGGACACCGCGAAAGAATGCGCGAACGCATACGAAAGGAAGGCCTATCCTCCTTGGCGCCGCACGAAGTGCTGGAGTATTTTCTTTTTTCCTTCGTGCCTCGCCGCAACACCAACGATATAGCGCATCGCCTCTTGCAACGTTTCGGCTCGCTTGCGGGCGTGTTGGACGCCGATTACTCTTCGCTGTGCGAAGTGGAGGGCATGACTGCCAACGCCGCGCTGTTTTTGTCGCAATTACCCGCCCTATTGGTGCAATACAAACTGGACAAAGCGCTGACCGTGCCCGTATGCGTGGGCAACGACGCCGCACTGTACGTTAGCGAGCTCATCGGCAATAGCCCCGTAGAGCGCAGCGTGGTACTGGCATTGGACGTCAAGGGCAACCTGCTCGACACCATCGAATTCGATTCGGAGTCGAGCGACAAAGTGCAACTTGATTTGCGCCGACTGGTCAAAGAGTTGCTGCGGGTGCGCGCCGCCGCCGTGATAGTGGCGCACAATCACCCCTCGGGCGACGTGTCGCCCTCACAGCAAGACCTGGCGGTTTGCCAAACGTTGCGCACCTCGCTGGAGCCGTTGTCCATACGCCTTTTGGACTGTCTGATAGTGGGCGGCGGGCGCGCCGTATCCCTAATGGGCACGGCAGAACCCGAACAAAAACAACGACTGGCCTTTGCCGAAACGGCAATAGCCGGCACGGGCGACTGGCACGAGATAGACGCCGGCGAGCCTATAGAAAACGAATTCAATTTGTTGTTTAACCGCAACGAACATAAATAAAGGAGAGTAATAATGAATTACGCGCAAGAATCACTCAAAAAACACGCCCAATGGAAAGGAAAAATCGAAGTCAAAGCTACCGTGCCCGTGGCCACCAAAGAAGACTTGTCTTTGGCCTACACCCCCGGCGTGGCGCAACCTTGCCTGGAGATCCAAAAGAATCCCGACCTCAGCTACGAATTGACGCGCCGCCACAACCTGTGCGCCGTCATCACCGACGGCACCGCCGTGCTCGGTTTGGGCGACATTGGCCCCGAGGCGGGTATGCCCGTGATGGAGGGCAAGTGCGTGCTGTTCAAGGCCTTTGGCGACGTGGACGCGTTTCCCTTGTGCATCAAGAGCAAAGACGTGGATACCATCGTCAACACCGTCTATCTGCTTAGCGGCTCTTTTGGCGGCATCAACCTGGAGGACATCTCGGCGCCCCGCTGCTTCGAGATAGAGCGCAAACTCAAAGAAAAGTGCGATATACCCATTTTCCACGACGACCAACATGGCACCGCCATCATCACGTTGGCAGGTCTCACCAATGCCCTCAAAGTGGTGGGCAAATCGAAAGAGGACGTCAAAGTGGTCATCAACGGCGCCGGCGCCGCGGCCATAAGCATCTGCAAACTGCTGTTGTCGGCCGGGTTTGCCCACGTTACTTTGTGCGACCGCTCGGGCGCCATCTACAAAGGGCGCGAAAAGGGCATGAATTGGATCAAAGAAGAAATGGCCGAGGTCACCAACCTCGAGGGTAAAGTCGGCACTTTGGCCGATATGCTGGTGGGAGCCGACGTGTTTATCGGCGTCAGCGCGCCCAACATGGTAACCACCGAAATGGTGAAGACGATGAACCGCGACGCTATCGTGTTTGCCTGCGCCAACCCCACGCCCGAGATCTTCCCCGAAGACGCCAAGGCAGGCGGCGCCAAAGTGGTGGCCACGGGCCGCAGCGACTATCCCAACCAAATCAACAACGTGCTGGCCTTCCCGGGCGTGTTCCGCGGCACTTTCGACGTGCGCGCCAGCGACATCAACGAAGCCATGAAGTTGGCGGCCGCCAACGCGTTGGCCAATCTCATTGCGCCCGACGAACTAAACGCCGACTACATCATTCCCGCCGCATTCGATCCCCGCGTGGGCAAAGCCGTGGCCGAGGCCGTGGCGCAAGCCGCCAGAGATTCGGGCGTGGCTCGCATCTAAGCGCAATACCAACAAAAAATCGACTGCCCTATGCGGGCAGTCGATTTTTGTTGCGTCGTTTCAGTCGAGGTCGCTGTCGTCGAAGTCGTCGTCCTCTTCCTCGTCTTCGTCGAAGTCGTCCAGGTCGTCGAAGTCTTCGAAATCGTCCACTTCGTCCTCATTTTTGTATTCTTCGTCCTCTTTGTCCAATTCGGCGTCGGCTTCGCTCTCCGACTCCAATTCGGCCAAGATCTCGGGGTCTTCCAACACAAGCGCGGGGTCGAGCTCCTCGTCGGCTTCGTCTTCGTCCAGATCGGGGAAAGCCACCTCTGTTTCTTTGGCGCTCTTTTGCCACTCTTCTTCTTCGTTGTCGCTCTCCACGCTCAAGGCTTCCATATCGGCGCGGCAAGACTCGCAGTACTCCTGGTCGTCGGTGATGGTATTGATGCCGCAACGGGGGCAAATGCGAGAGAAAGTCTCGTCATAATCGAGGTCGTTGACCGAGTTGCCGCTCAACTCCTCCTTGCACACCGAGCAAAAGTCCTCGGACTCCAAAATATAGTTCAATTCGCAACGCGGACATTTTTTATATTTAGGCATACCCTTATCTCCTTGTAATCAAGTTGCACTTATTATATGGATATAACGTTTATTTGTAAACTACTTTTTGAAAAATAATGGCGTCAAATTTCAAATTTTTTTGCAACAAAAACCGTTGGTTTGTCCAATTCCTTTTACCGCGCGGTGCATTCGCGCCAAAACGGCTTGTTTTTCGCCCATTCGGCCTATATCGACACAATATGCATCGCTTGTTCCTATCCGCCCGTCGGCGGGGTTTGGTATAATGTGTCTACGGTGCCAAAAGCGCCGTAATTCTCTAAAAATCCAAAATGTTAGCCATGGGAGGACAGTATGAAAAAAGCAAAAGTATTGGTGGTAGACGACAACGTAGCGTATTGCGAAGAACTCAAGCAAAAACTACAAGAGACCGACCTGTTTGCGGTGGTAGGCGTATACGACGGGCTGTCGGCCATACGCGAATGCGAGCAAAACGCTTACGACGCAATGGTACTCGATATGATGATGCCGGCCTTCGACGGGTTGGACGTGCTGTCCACCTTGGCAGACAAAAAAATAACCGTCAAAACCATAGCGGTCTCGCTACCCGTAGGGGACGAATACATCAGTCGCGCGCTGGCGTTGGGGGCACGCTACTATATGACCAAGCCCCTATCCGTCAAGGCGTTGGCGCAACGCTTGGTGGACACGGTGCAAGTGGCGGCCGACCAAACCGAGGCGGCGGTGGCATATCGCGCGCGCACCAACCGCAATCTGGACGAAAAGTTGAGCAATATCTTTATCACCGTGGGCATACCCGCCCACATCAAAGGCTACCACTACCTGCGCGAGGCGGTCAAACTCACCGTCGAAAACCCCGACGTCATCAACAGCATCACCAAGCGCCTCTATCCCGCCGTGGCAGCGCGGTTTTCTACCTCGCCCAGCAAAGTGGAGCGCGCCATTCGCCACGCTATCGAGGTGGCCTGGAACAAGGGCAAAATAGAAAACGTCAATCACATCTTCGGTATCAAAGTCTACAACGCCAACGAAAAGCCCACCAACGGCGAATTTATCGCCCTTGTGGCAGACAAGTTGCTGATAGAAGGCATCGCATAGTAGCCCCACAGGCACAAAAAAAGGATTTTGCCACGGTGGCAAAATCCTTTTTTGTACGCGTAGATCGCGCTATTTGGCGGTTATTTCTTATCCGAATCCTTTTGTCTGCCAAGCAAAGTCGCTTCCACCTCGGTGTTGCCCTTGGCGCTATCGAACGCAAAGCGATACAAATAGTTGTCGTCTTTGTTGAAGAACACGGCGTTGAGTTTGCCGTCGATAGTGACGATCTCGGGGTTGATAAAACTGGTGCTGATGGTGGCGCTGGCGCCCAACACGTTGACGTACGAGGATTGGTCCAACTTGTAGCTGTACAGTTGATTGCTGATAACGTAGTAGACGTAGCCGCCGTCTACCGCCACGATGGCGGCGCTGGACGAAATGGAACCGTTGTCGTCCTCGAATACCTCGGGCAAGGCGGCGGTGGCCGCGGCAGCGTCATAGGCATACTTGGTCATGGTGGCGGCGGTGCTCAGTACGCCCTGCTCATAGCCGATGACCGACACCTTTGTGAGAGCCTCGGTGGAGATTTGCACCTCTTTGGCGGGGTCGAACGCATAGGTCTTGCCGAAGCGGTAGAGATAGGTGCCTGCGGTGGTGCCCGTGGACGAAGTGCCCGCGTAGTAGGTCTTGGTATAGGCCAAGGTCACGTCGCCGTTGGCCTCGGTGGCAGCGCCCAAAAAGCCAAAGCTGAATTGGTTTTTGTAGGCTTGATCGGGGGCGGTAGCGGCCGTGACGAAGGTGTTTTTGCCAATGATCTCTTTGGCCTCGCCGCCGGGCACGTAGGCGTACATCGATTGGGTGTAGTCGTAGGTGCCTTCGCTCGACTTGGTGTAGAACACGACGTCGTCGGTAGTCGTCTCGCCCTTATAGTATTGATTGACGGGCATAAAGACGGTAACGTCCTCGGCGATCAACTCGCCGTCTTTGTCCTTTTTGAACTTTTTGGTCTCGGTAGACTTGAAGTACAAGTCGCCGTCTTTCACGTAGGTCAAACCTTTGGACGTATATTTGTATTGGGTAGAGGTGCCGTCGGCAATCTCCAAAATGACCTGGGTGTTTTGACCGTTGAGCCCCGTGCGCAAAAATTGCAAATCGTCTTTTTGCACCGAGCCCGAGCGATCCTCCGACACGGAGGGACTGACGTAGTAGATATAGTCGCCGTAAATGCTAAAACCGGTATTGGAAGCGGAGGACACCACCGATTTGGGCACGATGACCTCGGCCTTGCTCATATCGGCCAAGTCCGCCGTTTTGATGCGCATAATAGCACCTTTCAACACGTTGCCAAACCAGTTGTCTTGCGCTTTGGTTTGGTAGTCGGCGTAACCGTTGATAAAATAGACGTAGTCGCCTTGTTTGACGACGCTGCCGCCATTGGACTCGACGGCGGCGGTGGTGTCGCCCGCGTCGAAGGTGGCGTTTTTGTAGCTCTCGCAGCCTGCCAGCACAAAGGCGGCGACCAAAAGAACGGCGATGACGATGATAATTTCCTTTTTCATATTCTCTCCTAAGCGCATAGTGGCGCATAATAGATACTCTTAGAGCATAATTATATAACAAAGTATGGTTTATTGCAATCATTTGAGGCAAAAAAGTTGAGGTCGGGCCATTCTATTGCCAAATTCGGCCCCTACAAGCGTCGGGTGCCCGCTCGCCCGACCGAAGCGGCCGTCGTCACACCCGCCGCCACCACGCGCGCCACCAAGGCGTATCTCGCTTTGCTCGCCTATATGCAAGACCAGACCGAACGTATCAAGAGGTAAACTATGCTCTATTGCACCCTATTGTTACTCAAAGGTAGCGGCTCGGCTACCCTCAAATGCAAAACGCAACCCCACGTCGGCACCACCGTCGACTACACCCTGCACGACCTACAGCAAGGCGGCGTTTTGGTGTGGGGGGACGGCAAAAGCCGCCATTGGACGACCGCCACAGCCAAAAAAGGGCGCTGGCAAGGCGAAGCGCTGTCGAACGACGGCTTGTGGGCGGCCTATCTCGACGCCGAGGGCAAAATGCTGGCTTGGGGCACGGCGGACGGACGATGGCACGACTTTGTCGCCGCCGAACTGTACGAATACGCCGCCCAAAGTTTGCCCGCCGCCCCGCAGGAAACGGCGCCCGAGGCGACGACCCCGCCCGACGGTGTAGACCTTTCCGACTTCGGCGTGGTGGGGCTGGACGAGGCCCCGACCATCGAGGCGTTGCCCGAGGATATGCCCGAGCCTACCCGCGACGAGCAAACCGAACCCACCATCGCAGCAGAGGTGCAAACGGACGACGAGGCGCAAGGCTTACCGCTTGCCGACCTGGCGCCCGTGCTCGAAAGTTTCGACTACTATCCTCCCTACCCGCCCCTCGAGGCGCTGATAGAGGGCAGCAGGTGGGTGCAAGTCGGCGAGGGCGACAGCCGCTATTTTTTGGGTTTGCTATACGACAGCACGCCCACCCTCACGCACCTGTGCTACGGCGTACAAGGTTGGCGGCAACGCCCCTTTTCACCCAACGCCGAATGGCTGGGCGACGGCGACGAGGGATACTGGGTGGTCTACCACGAAGTGTTGGCCGAATAAAGACAAAGAGCGCCAAACGAAAACCGCCGCAAGGAAAATTCCCTTGCGGCGGTTTTGTCGTTGCTTGTTCTCGGCTGTCCTCGGTATTTTGCGGCGAGGGCTATCCGTTTTGTTCACCCGTTTTCCCGTTTTCCGCGTCCTC